>JAUQWR010000565.1 GCA_030835065.1 Candidatus Kapaibacterium sp. | reverse complement strand
GTTATTTTTCCGGTATGCCGGTTTCGCCATCGCGTTCTTCTAATAATGATGAAGATGTAGATGTCGTATTGTCTTGTCGTATCAAAATTGCAAAACTAATTAATGCGCCCGATCCATTAAATATTATCTTTAGTTCCGGATCAACAGAATCTCTAAATTTAATAATAAGAGGATTGGATCTAAAGAATGCTCATGTTATTGCGAGTGCTACTGAGCATAATTCAGTTATTCGCCCTCTCAATCATAGAGCCAAAGAAGATGATATACTTGTTAGTTTTGTAGCATGCGACGAATTTGGATTTGTGTCTCCTGAAGATATTAGAAAAGAAATTCGAACCAATACCAAAGCTATTATAATCAATTTCAGTTCGAATGTCTCCGGTGCAGTACAAGATCTAGAATCTATTGGCAAGATTGCCAGAGACCATGGACTTTTGTTTGTTGTCGATGCTTCTCAAGGTATAGGGGCGGTAGAGCTTGATGTTGAGAAAATGAATATCGATTTATTGGCTTTTACAGGTCATAAATCGATGTATGGAATTCAAGGAATAGGTGGTTTGTTTATTAGGCAAGGTATTGATTTGAAGCCTTTAAAGACAGGTGGTACCGGAGCTAAAAGCAATTTGCTATACCAACCAGAAGATATTCCTTTAAAATATGAAGCGGGTACTCAGAACTTGCCCGGTATTATTGCTTTAGAGTCTGGTGTAGATTGGGTATTGAATACAGGTTTAAATAAAATTCAAAACCATAAAAAGTCATTAATTCAGAATTTATTTAATACTTATGAGAATGAAAAAAGAATAAAAATATATACACCTAAATCTAATTCAAACCATTCAGTATTTACTTTTAATATTGGAGAAATGGCACCTGAAGAAGTGGCATATATGCTCGAAAGCTCATTTGAAATAAAAGCTAGAAGTGGTCTGCACTGTGCTCCATTGATACAGAAATATATTGGTACACATCCATGGGGAACAGTGAGGATAAGTCCTTCATATTTTACAAAAATTGATGAAATTGAACATTTTATTGAATCAATAAATAAAATTATTAAGTCATTTGTAAAATAATTTTTAAGTACAAATGTTATATTAAATATGATTGCTTTGAAATAAGTATCATAATGAATTTTCTTATCTTAATTATGGAGTAATTATGAAGCGTTTCATTCTTTCTTTATTCATAATGGCTACTTTTGCTACAAATTTATTCAGTGAAGAAGACAGCCAAATACTCAAAGATTTACCCAAATTGCTTGGTATCAATAATGCCGGCAAAGAATTTTGGTTTTCTATCCCACCGTGTTACGAAGAAAATACCAATCCTGACAGTTTCGTAAAAATATTCGTAACATCTCTGGCAAATACAAAAGTTACACTCGAAGTACCTTCTATCGGTTATGTACAAAATAAAACTACTATTGCTGATGATGTAATAGAGTTCAATATAGGATCAGAGGTTGCTCAATGTTTTATTTATAAAGGTTCAGAACAATCACCCGTACCAGAAAAAGTATACGAAAAAAGAGCAGTGCATGTATATTCAAATGATCCGATTGTCGTTTATGTAGTAGTAAGATATCAAGCTACATCAGATGGGTTCTTGGCTATCCCGGTAGCATCATTGGGAACTGAATACATTGTATCTTCATACCCGGATATGGTTGTCATGTATTCATCGTCAAAAGCATTTCCAAGCATTACAACTATTACTGCTCCATTCGATAATACACGCGTAAATTTTACTTTAGGTGGCGCTATCGCCGGCCAGACTGCCGGAGGTATGAAACCGGGAGAAACTAAAGAATTTATTATGCAATCAGGGGATGTATTAGTTTTTATGTCGAAAGGACCAATTGGTATTGAACCTGATTTATCTGGTTCAAAAGTAATTTCTGACAAACCAATTGCTGTAGTATCTGGCAATCATTGCGCAAATATTCCCACAACAAATAGATGGTGCGATTATATTTGTGAAATGGAAATCCCAACATATACATGGGGCAAAAATTATCACGTTGCACGTACAATAAACAGAAAATTTAGTCAAATTGTAAGATTATATGCTAAAGAAGCTAATACAAAAATATTTAGAGATGGGAAAAATTTAGGTGTCATCAAAAAATCGGGTGGTGTCCTTGGTGAAGGATTTTTTGAAATGAGAATTAATAACGTCAATGGTATTCCGAGAGATGCTCTGTTTAGTGGCGATAAGCCAATAGGTATTACTTTTTACAATCCCGGTATTGAAGAAGATAACAGTACTAATGGCAATAGTGACCCATTCCAAATGGTTATAACTCCAGTTGATCAGTATCAAAACGATGTTGTTTTTTGTACTCCTGCAGTTAAAGGAGGAGTAGGATTTTCTGAAAATTATATTAATATTATTTATGAAGCTATGAGCGATGGTTCAATGCCCAACGAATTAGAATTTGGTTCGTTTTTTAATGGTAAAATTGTTTGGAAAAAGCTTAAGGATTTACCATCAGAACATCATAACACTTTCTTCGTTGATGTTGATAGTGCAAAATATGGAGTTGTTACATTAAAATTAGAGAAAGACGGTGTATATAAATTAAAATCACCTAAGCGATTAGCATGCTATTCATACGGATATGATTATTGTGATTCATATGGCTATCCAACAAGTTCTGCATACAAAGATTTAATGGTAAAAGATAGTGTAAAACCCCAACCATCATATTATATCGATGCAAATGGTGATGTAAGTGGAGAAGTTGTAGATATGCCGGAAGATGAAAAGTATAGAGCAAATCTGGCAGATTTATTCCTTATTCCTGAAAAAAGCATAAATTATAAATTAGAATATGATAAATTTATTCCAGGAACAGATAGAAAAGTAAAATGGAATTTGAAAGTAATTGATAAGTCTAAAAAAGCCAATGCACTTTTATTATTCAATGATAGATGCGGAAATGATACAGTATTGGTGTTCAATTATACACCAACAGGATTATCAGATACAAAAAATCAGCATCCAATAAGTATCATACCTAATCCAGCAGATAAATTTATTGAAATAAGCATAGATGAAACATCGATAGAAGAGGGAATAGATTATAGCATTATAGATGTAAGTGGCAAGATAATAATTAATGGAAAATATGAAAATAAAACATTTAAAATTGATGTATCAAATCTAGCTATTGGTGAATACATGCTATTGATAAATAGTAAATCAAAATCAATTTCGAAGAAGTTATTGATTAGTAGATAATTGAAATTACTTGAAATCAAATAATTTATGAATTGTAGAAAAAGCGGCATTAATTTAATGCCGTTTTGTTTTTTATTAATTAATGCACATTATTGTGGGAATTAAACATATATGAAATTAATATGAAAAATAAATATTTTTAAAAATAATATAAAAAAAATTGTGACAATTTGAATTTTGAGCTGTTATATTATTTGGAATATGAAAGTAAGCATAAATAATTGATCAATAGTTGAAAATTCGATTTTATTTTTTACAAAACACAATCTTTTCAAATTTACATTAGGGAGTTGTTATGAAGCGTTTACTTCTAATTTTCTTATTGACAGTATTGTATTCGGCTAATTGTTTTAGCCAAGATGATCAGATAACAAAAGATTTACCAAAATTATTAGGGGCTAATAATGCCGGTAAAGAATTTTGGTTTTCTATTCCACCTTCTTATCAAGAAGCTTATAGTGGTGGATTTTTAAGAATTTATGTTACCAGCACAGTTGCTACTGAAGTTACTGTCGAAATTCCCGGCAAAAGCTTCATGGAAAAACAAGTTACTATTCCTAACGGAGTAATTGGATTTGGTTTAAATCAAAATGTTGCACCTGTAACTAATTTTAATGGTGGAACTGACCGTGCTTTAGCAGAAAAAGTTTATAATAAATTTGGTATTCATGTATATGCAGATGCTCCAATTGTAGTATATTGTGTAAGCCGTTATCAAGCTAATAGTGATGGATTTTTGGCAATCCCCGTAGCATCTTTAGGTAATGATTATATTGTATCTTCTTATAAAGATATGGGTGCTATGTATAGCCAGTATATTAATTTTCCAAGTATAACAACTATTACAGCAGCTTTTGATAATACTATAGTAGATTTTACACTTGGGGGTTCACTTCTTGCTAAAACTGCCGGAGGAATGAATCCTGGAGAAACAAGGCAATTTAACCTAAACAAAGGTGATGTGCTTATGTTTATGTCTGATGGAGCTAAAGGTAGCGAACCTGATTTGTCTGGTAGTAGAATTAATTCAAATTTCCCGGTTGCTGTGGTTTCCGGCAATCATTGTGCAAATATCCCTACTGATAAGCAATGGTGCGACTATATATGCGAGATGGATGTTCCTACAAATACCTGGGGCAAGCATTATCCGGTTACTGAAATTGTAACCAGAAAAAATAGCCAATTGTTGCGTGTCTATGCTAAAGAAGATTCTACTCTTGTGTTTAAAAATGGCGTTCCTATCGGATTTATTAAAAAAGGTAGCGGTATTAATGGTGAGGGATTTATTGAAATTAGAATGAATAATACTCAAACTCAAGAAGCTGCTATGATTTCGGGCGACAAGCCAATTAATGTTGTTCTGCTCAATCCTAGTGCAAGCGATGATGATATCTTTAATAATGATCCTTTTTTGATGAATATTACTCCTACTAATCAATTCCAATCGGAAATAGTTTTTTGCACTCCTAAAGAACCAAATTCTCTTGGCTTTATCAAACAATATCTTTCGATTATTTATCCTGTTGATAATAATGGTGAATTGTCTGATGATTTTATGTTGGGTGAATATATTAATGGTCAATATGTTTGGAAAAAATTGAACATGGTTGGTATTGAAATTGAAAAAATCATTCCGTATCCAATTAATGGTGTTACTTATGCCAATAGAGTAATACAATTAGAGAGAGATGGTGTATATAGAGTTAAAGCTCAAAATAAATTTGCTTGTTATTCTTATGGGTTTAATCCATTCGATTCTTATGGATATCCAACTAGCTCTGCATTCAAAGACCTGAGTGTG
>JAUQWR010000564.1 GCA_030835065.1 Candidatus Kapaibacterium sp. | reverse complement strand
CAGTAACAAATATTGAAACATTTAAACCTACTGAAGGTGATACAATCACATATTTCTCTTTGAGAGATAATAAAGTAGTTGCTAAAAGCGAGATCAACTCGAGCAATTGGGATATAGCATTTCATAGATCATATATTTATGTGAATGCACCAGAAATTGGGACAGGCAATGGCGGAGCATTTTTGATGAATGGAATATTTGAAGATTTAGAAACAGTACCAAATGATTCAGTTTTCAAAACAACAAACACATTAGGTGTTCCTTGTATTCCTCATGGTTCTGGTAAGGGATGGTATAATTATGACGGTGCAAAATTTGAAATTACACCACGTCCAGGTGTATTTATTGTGATTCGCACTGCTGATGGAAAATATGCTAAATTAAAAATCTTAAGTTACTACAAAGGCTATCCAGACAATATTCCATCTGATGTAATGCAACGTACAGATAAGACATATTCATTCAAATATGTTTATCAGTCAAATGGTTCTAAAAGTTTCTTAAAATAGAAAATTAATACTAATCAAACGAATAATCGGTTGTTTCTTTATGGGGCAGCCGATTTTTTTTAAAAAAAAATGACCGATCAAAAAATGACCGGCCATTTTAATATAATAATAATCAGATGATTACATATTTTCGATAATAGCAGAACCGAATTCGGAGCATTTCAGAAGAGTAGCACCTTCGGTAAGTCTATGGAAATCATAAGTAACGCGTTTTTGTTCGATAGAGCGCTCTAAACCTTTGATGATAAGGTCAGCAGCTTCTTGCCATCCTAAATGCTCGAACATAAGGACACCTGAAAGAATAACAGAGCCAGGATTAACTTTGTCTAAATCAGCATATTTAGGAGCAGTACCATGAGTAGCTTCAAAAATAGCATGACCGGTAACATAATTAATATTAGCGCCAGGAGCAATACCAATTCCACCAACAATAGCAGCTAAAGCATCAGAAATGTAATCACCATTGAGGTTCATAGTAGTAATTACTGAATATTCGGCAGGGCGCAACAAAATTTGTTGTAAGAAAGCATCAGCAATAAAATCTTTTACGATTAATTTGCCAGCAGCGATAGCATCATTTTGTGCTTTATCTGCAGCAGCAGAACCACTTTCAGCTTTAATCTTGTCGTATTGGCGCCAAGTGAACACTTGATCGGCGAATTCAGTTTCGGCAACATCATAGCCCCAATCCTTGAAAGCGCCTTCAGTAAATTTCATAATGTTACCTTTATGAACAAAAGTAACTGATGGTTTTTTGTGTTTAAGAGCATATTCGATGGAAGCACGAGCAATACGCTTAGTACCATCTTCAGAAACAGGTTTGATACCGATAGAAGAAGATTCAGGGAAGCGGATTTTTTTGACACCCATTTCGTTTTGCAAGAAATCAATTACTTTTTTAACTTCAGGAGTACCAGCCATCCATTCGATACCGGCATAAATATCTTCTGAATTTTCGCGGAAAATAACCATATCGCACAATTCAGGATTCTTTACAGGTGAGGGCACACCTTCGAACCAACGTACAGGGCGAAGACAAACGTAAAGATCTAACAATTGACGAAGAGCAACGTTGAGGGAACGAATGCCACCGCCAACAGGTGTAGTGAGTGGACCTTTGATTGCGATAAAATGCTCATGAATTACGTCTAATGTTTCTTGAGGGAGCCATTCGCCGAACTTATCAAAAGCTTTTTCGCCTGCATAAACCTCTTTCCAAACAATTTTCTTTTCGCCTTTATAAGCTTTTTCTACTGCTGCATCAAATACTCTTACAGATGCTGCCCAAATCTCTCTGCCGGTGCCATCGCCTTCGATAAATGGTATAATTGGATCATTTGGAACGTTGAGGATTCCGTTCTGAACTGTAATTTTTGTTCCGGTCATAATTTTACTTTTTATTGTTAAAAATAAAGTTAGACTTATAACTACGAAATTCTATAATAATTATTTTGAAAAGGATATATATGTCTGATTAACAAGCTGGTATCTATGTAAAATAAAATATTAGTCTTGCCGTTTAATTTTAATCAATTAGTAATGTGATTTGAAAAGGAATATTAGTATGATTAAACAGTCAATGCAAGATGCAATCAACCAACAAATAGTTAGAGAAATGTATTCATCTAACTTATATTTAGCTATGTCGGCATATTTTGCAAAAATCAATTTAAATGGTTTTGCCAATTGGATGAGAATCCAAGCAGAAGAAGAAATGCTTCATGCTCTGAAATTTTTTGATTATGTAATTGATAGAGGCGGAGAAGTCAATATCGGTCAGATAGCATCACCAAAACACGATTGGAACGGTCCGCTCGAAGCTTTCGAAGATGCTTTGAAACACGAACAACTCGTTACCGAATGGATTAACGGTCTTGCTGAATTAGCTGTTCAAGAAAAAGATTTTGCTTCTTCATCAATGCTTAATTGGTTTATTGATGAACAAGTGGAAGAAGAAGCTACTACCGGCGAAATAGTTGACAGACTTAAATTAGTCGGCGATTCTAAATCTGGTTTGTTTATGATTGATAGCGAACTTAAACAAAGAAAAAAAGCTCCGGTTGCTCCGGCTAAATAAATTTAATAAATCAAGCTGGTATTTCGAAATTAGGAATATCAGCTTTTTTAATTTTTAAGGAGTTTATATGTCTAAATTTAATGAAATTATTGATTTTGCTATTAATCGTGAATATGAAGCTGCCAAGTTGTATAAAGATCTTCAAGCAATTGCCAAAAAAGAAGCCAGCAAACAATTACTTAAAGAATTTGAAAATATGGAGCTTCAGCATGCCAAAATTTTGGAAGAGTTTTCTCCTGAAAAACTTAGCTCCAATTATGTAATACCTAAAGTAGATAATTTAAATTTGAGCGAAAATTTTGATATGCCGCCAGCTTCGGAAGATATGAATTTTCAAGAAGTTTTAATGATTGCAATCAAAAATGAAGAACGGGCTTTTAAGTTGTATTCTGATTTGGCTCAAAGAGCTGAAGATGATTATACAAAAAAATTATTTGAACGCCTTGCTCATGAAGAATCAAAACATAAATATCAACTTGAATCTATCTATGATAATGAAATATTCAAAGAGAATTGATATGAAAAAATTCTACTTTTTTTTCTTAATACTATTGCCAAATTTGCTCTTAGCCGAAAATGCAGCTTCAGTGAGTCCTGATGATGCTCTTAATAGGCTTAGGGAAGGCAATGAAAGGTTTATTGCAGGCAGAAATATTCATCCTCATTTGGATAAAGACAGAAGAATTGAAACTTCTAAAGACGGGCAGAAACCTTTTGCTACAATTTTAGGCTGTTCGGATTCGAGAGTACCTGTAGAGCAAATTTTTGATCAAGGTGTTGGTGATTTGTTTGTTGTCAAAGTTGCCGGCAATGTAGCTGATACCGACGAGATTGGTACTATTGAATATGGCACTGAGCATTTAGGAACATCTTTATTAGTTGTGCTTGGGCACACAAAATGCGGAGCTGTTACTGCAGTAGTAACTGATGCCAAACTTCATGGTAGTCTTCCTGGTTTAGTCGATAATATTAAGCCTGCATTTGACAAAGCAAAGCATGAACATCCAAATTTAGTAGGTAAAGAATTAGTTCCTTCTACTATCAAAGCTAATGCTTTTCAAGGAATTGCAGATATTATAAGCCATAGTACGATTATTGCTAAGTTATTGAAACAAGGTAAGCTCAAAATTGTTGCTGCCCAATATGATATAGAAACTGGTGAAATTGAATGGCTGGGCGAACATCCCAATCAGAAAGCACTTATTGAACAAGCGAAAGATCCGGTGCATGGCGAAAATGCCGAAGCTCACGAAACTAGTTTTTTCTCGATTCCTAATTTAATTTATATGCTTATGTTTTTATTTATTTGTGCTATAGTAGTTGGTATAATTTTATTTGTAGCAGCTCGCAAAGTCAAATATGCAACAAGCAACGAAGATTAGACAATCGTAGAATTCAAATATTAAGGATTGAACCATTTATTGGTTCGATCCTTTTTTTTTAAAAAAAAGAAGCAGTCTCGAAAGAAACTGCTTCTTAATAAATAAGTAAAGAATAAATTATTCTTCTGACTGTGATTTTTTGTAAGCATCGATAAGTTCAGCTTGAACATTAGGGGGAACAGCCTGATATTCAGAGAATGAGGATGAGAAAGTAGCTCTTGCCTGAGTCATAGATCTCAAAGCAGTAGCATATTTATCAAGTTCAACTAAAGGCATACGAGCTTTAATCACTTGATAGCGACCTTCAGCTTCAATACCAAGAATCATACCACGGCGAGAAGGCAAATCGCTCATAACGTCGCCAACGAAATCTTCAGGAACTTTAACTTCAAGGTTATAAATAGGTTCGAGAATTTTCGGAGCAGCTTGAACGAAAGTATCTTTGAAAGCCATCATAGCAGCAGTTTTGAAAGCAGCTTCGTTTGAGTCAACCGGGTGCATCTTACCGTCGAAAATAGATACTCTAATATCGCGTACATAAGAGCCAGTAAGAGGACCAAACTGCATTTTGTCCATAATACCTTTCAAAATAGCAGGCATAAAGCGAGCATCGATAACACCACCAACGATACAGTTGTAGTAATCAAGCTTGCCACCCCAATCTAATTTAACAGTGTCACGACCGCGAACAGTCAAGCCTTCAGGATCTGGCATACCATCAAAAGTAGGTTCAATCAACATGTGAACTTCAGCAAACTGACCAGCACCACCTGATTGTTTTTTATGGCGATACATGCCGCGAGCAGCTTTTTGAATAGTTTCGCGATAAGGTACGCGTGGTTCGACGTATTCAGCTTCTACTTTATATCTATTCAAGAGGCGCCATTTAATAGTTGATAAATGGAGTTCGCCTTGGCTATAAAGAATAGCTTGACGCAATTCTTGAGAATGTTCGATAACAACAGTTGGATCTTCTTGGTGCAAGTTATGCAAGCTCATACCAACTTTTTCTTCTTCGCCGCGAGTCTTAGGCACAACAGCAGTACGCAGTTTTGGATTTGGGTACTGAATTTTTGCATAAGCTACGTTGAAGTTCTTTTCGTGCAATGTATCATTAATATGAGTATTTTTCAATTTAACTGTTGCAGCGATATCGCCAGCCATAACTTGAGGAATTTCGACGCGCTTTTTGCCACATATAGAGAATACCTGACCAAATCTTTCGCCTTGACCATTTCTTTCTACTACTAAGTCCAAACCAGAAGCTAATTTGCCAGTATGAACGCGGAAATAAGTCATTTCACCGAGTTTAGAATCGGAGAACATTTTATAAACAAATAGAGAAACAGGAGCTTTGTCATCGCATGTTACTTCTTTAGATCCTTCTTCTACGATAAGAGGCAATTCAGTTGGATTTGGCATATAATCAACGATAAAATCGAGAACATTAACAACACCACCAGCATTTTTGCCTGAAGCGCAGAAAATTGGGAAAAGCATTCTGTTGATGATAGCAGTTTTCAAACCAATTTTAACATCATCAGCAGATAAATCGCCATCTTCGAAATATTTATTCATCAAGTTTTCATCGCTTTCAGCAATAGATTCGATGAATTCATTGCGAATAGAATCAGCTTTAGATTTAAGATCGGCAGGAATATCAGACTCAGTAACGTTGCCATCAGCATCATAAGTGAGCATTTTCATTTTAAGAATATTGACAACTGAATTGAATCCAGCTCCAGTTTTAACCGGGAATTCAATAAGCTTGGCAGAACCACCGAATTGAGCTTTAACATCGTCGATTGTTTTATCCCAATTAGCTTGGTCAACGTCTAACTTATTGACAACAATTAAAGCAGCTTTTTGCATTTTTGCAGCATAAGCCCAACCTAATTCAGCACCAACTTCTACACCGTTTTGAGCATTGAGCACTACAGCTACAGAGTCAACTACTTGGATTGGAGCAAAGATTTCGCCGACATAGTCATCATAGCCGGGGCAATCTATAATATTGATTTTTGTATCTCTATATTCTGTAAATAAAGGTGATGAGAAAACAGAAGAACCGCGTTCTTGTTCTATATCATAGAAGTCTGAAGTTGTATTTCTATCTTCGACAGTACCACGTCTGTTTATAACACCAGTTTTGTACAATAAAGATTCACTATATGTAGTTTTGCCGGAACCGGCATGACCAATTAAGGCAATATTCCTTATGCTTTTTGAATCGTAAACTTTCATGCAATTTACTCCATAAAAAAATATTTTATGTTTAAAATCAGTTAATTTTCAATTTTACAGAATTATAATTTATTGAAATAATTGGAAATTTCTAAACATTTTTTTTTAAAATTGAAAAATTTTTTTTGAAAGTTTGAATTTTTCTATAAACTACTAATTTTTAACGAAATTAATAAATTGTAATACAAAAAAAATGATTTGATATTATAAATGTATTTTGTAGATTGTTTATAATGTTGAATATTTTCTAAAATTTTCATTATAAATATTTACAGGTTTTAAGAGGTTTATTATGTCAAAGGTCATGTCAATTCTCATTCTATTTCTTATTACTTATCATAATGCCTTTTCATCTGAAATCAATGTCAATACTAAAATTGATTTTGCAAAATTCTACCTTAACGGAGCAGAGTTATATCATAGTGCTAAATTGAATCTGGATAAGGGAGTACATGATTTAATTATTAGAAATCTGGTACCTAAAGGTGATAAAAATTTGCAAGCGTTTTTTGATAATTCTGAAATAAGTATAATAACAATGAACCAGTGGGATAGCAAAAAAGATAAAGAATATCAAGGCTATTTGAAAAGAAAAAATGACTCTATTGCTAGTATTAATGAAAAATTGGTTCTATTACAAGCTGAAATTGAGATTATTGATGCTGATATCGACTTTTTGGTTAGCAATAAAGTTATTTCAGGCAAAGATAAATTGATTGGTTCTAAAGAATTAAAAGAATATGCTGATTTTTATTCCAGCCAGCACTTAGTACTGAAGAAAAAGAAACTGGAATTATTGAAGTTATCAAATTCTCTTAAATCAATTATAACTAACTTGCAAGCTGATCTGCAAACTTATATTATTAATAATTCAAATAGCAACTATTTGATTAAGGTTCAAGTTTCTAAAAAATGCGAGACAGAAATAAAATTGAAGTATTTTGTAGCAAATGCTTCCTGGTCTCCATATTATGAAATGAGGTTTGACTCAAAAAAAGGTATAATGAAATACATTGCTAAAGCAAATATTGTTCAAAATTCCGGTATTGATTGGACAAATATCGGGATAATACTAAGCTCGAAAGAACTTAAAAATACTACTTTGCCTAGCAATAGCAGGTTGAAAGCGTTTTTTGCAGTTAGAAGGAATTATAATGATGATGATAGTCCTCTTGTGGGTAGTATTTCTGCTGAGTATGGTGATGCTTATTCTAAAACTGATTGGGAAAATCAAGTTCAGGTTAGTCCTTTAGTGGGAATCAAGAATAAAGTAGTTTTTGATAATCAAATTGAATATGAATCTGATCAAAAATACGATATATTAAGTGGAATTTCGCAATCTACTATTATTATCGATTCAAAAGAAATTGAAAGCCGCACTGAATACTATGCTTTACCTATAAAAAGTAATAATGTTTTTAGAGTTGCATATTTAAACAAAGAAAATTCTAAAAATATTATTAATTCTATAGTTGATCTCTATATTGATGCAATGTATTTTGGTAAGACCAGGATTGAAAAAGATAATTTTTCGGATGAAATAAAAATTTCTCTTGGAGTAGTTGAAGATTTGGCTGTGGATATAATAGATCCTTTGAAAAAGGATGAAGATATAATGTTGAGTTCAAATAAGGAAACTAATATAACATATAAGATTAGATTAAAAAATAATAGGAAAGAAGCAGTTAATGTTATTGTCGAAGATCTGATTCCAATTTCTGAAACCGACGAAATCGTTGTAGAACTTAAAGTTAATAAAACTGATTATGATAAATATGATAAAATTAATGGATTGATAAGTAGAAATATTAAATTAAATCCTGGAGAAATGAAATTAATTGATTGTGCCTTCTCTATAAAATACCCAGGAAAAAAAGAATTGGAAGTTAAATAATATCTTTAAAATTTATAATGATAATAATATTATATTATTATTAAGTTTGATATAAAATCATATAAATAACACACCACAAATAATCAAGGTGTGTTTTTTATTTATCAGTAGAGCATCAGTAAATAAAATAATTGATATTTAAGCCTGCTCTTATTAGATTTGTATATTAAAGTTAAGCAAAAGGAAAATAATGGCAGGTTTATATTTTGCTGATAGAATAGCGTCGATGGGTACTTCGATTTTCGCATCGATGAGTAAAATGGCATTCGAATACAAGGCGGTCAATTTAGGGCAGGGATTTCCAGATTTTGATGGTCCTGAATGGATTATGGATGAAGCTTATAAAGCTATGAGAAGTGGTAAAAATCAATATGCACCTTCGCCCGGTATTCATTCTTTGAGAACTAATCTTGCATCTTTATATAATAGAATATATGGTTTAGACTGGAAAGCGGAAAATGTTACTATTTGTGCTGGTGCAACCGAGGCTTTATATTCTACAATTATGGCGTTTGTCAATCCTGGGGATGAAGTAATAATCTTTGAACCATTTTATGATGGTTATTTTGCTGATATTACTTTAGCAGGAGCTGTTGCAATTCCAGTTACTTTGCACAAACCTGATTTCAAGTTTGATTTTGATGATTTGGCATCAAAAATCACTGAAAAGACAAAAATGATAATAATCAATACTCCGCATAATCCTTGCGGAAAGATTTTCGATAGAGAAGAATTAGAATTTATTGCTGAAATTGCCCTGAAACATGATTTATTAGTTTTAAGTGATGAAGTTTATGAATTTTTGCTGTTTGATGAATCTGTGCATATACCTATTGCATCAATTCAGGGTATGAGAGATAGGACAATTACTATATCGTCATCCGGCAAAACTTTTGGTATGACTGGCTGGAAAGTCGGATATGCAATAGCATGCGATAAGCTTACTCAATCTATTCAAAAAGTACATCAATGGACTACTTTTGCAGTAAATACTCCCGGGCAACACGCAATGGCATATGCTTTTGCTAATATAGATGAGTATTTA
>JAUQWR010000563.1 GCA_030835065.1 Candidatus Kapaibacterium sp. | reverse complement strand
CATCAATGCCAGAAATATTAGTTAAATACAAATTATCACCATCATCAAAATTTGAAACTCTAGCCGAAAGATTTAATTTATCCATAACATTATATTTAGCTTGAAAAAAGCTTCCAAAATAATAGGCAGTTTCAACTTTATTTTCCTTTTTTTCTACTGCATCTTCTTTAGTAGCAAAATCAAATTGAGCTTTTAGTTCCAAATCTTTATAAACTTTTGCTATAACATAAAAATTATGCAAAGCATGTAGTTTTGGTTTATCTTCAGCTTTTTCTTCATTACCAGCAATACCATTATAAGAAAAAGTAAAATCACCTTTTTTAGTGACATAATTAAGCGACCACATAAATGATTTTTGTTCATTATTATCTTTAAACAAATGATTACCATTCACCAAATATGCTTCAGCACAAATATTATCATTAAATTGATAAGAAAGTTTTAGCCCGGAATGATAAGTAGGTTGATAATAAGTAACCATCGAATGAGTCGAAAGATAATTATTTCTCGGATGAGTAGTTTCGACACCAATAGGAGTAGTAAAATAACCGCCATCGAGCCACAAAGGCCCAAAAAGCCTTACACCAATATTGGCTTGTTGAATAATTTTTGGTTCTTCGAAGTATATATTATCAGGAATATCACCGGCTTGTAATCCTAAAGTAGAACGAAAATCATTATTATTGACTTTTAAAGAAAGATAAGCAATATTTAAAGCAAATCTATCTTTAAGGTTATTAATAGATGATAGTTTTCTTTTAGGATGTTCTCCAAAAACATCGTACAAATTTTTATCATCGTCGTTAGTATAATAAGTATCAATATAAGCACCCAAGCGGAAGAAAGTCTCATTAGCATAAGAAGAGAAGCTAGATCCAATTAAAGCGAGCACAAAAAAGAACTTTTTCATCTTTATCCAAATAATATATGTTAAAAAAAGCAAATTGCTAATATTATATAAAATAAACAAGGGCAAAAAAAAAGGTTTCGATTGCTCGAAACCTTAATTTGGTGCGGAAAGGGGGACTTGAACCCCCACGCCCGTAAGGCACCACCCCCTCAAGATGGCGTGTCTGCCAATTTCACCATTTCCGCATGTCAAAGAGATTCAAAATTACTGCTTTATTTCTATTTTTGCAAGTTTTTTTTAATTTTTTTCTGATTTTTTTGGCTGATAATTATTTTCTTATTTTAAAGCAATGATAATAAAAGAAATAAGTATTAATGTGGAAAAATAAATGAATAAAAGTAGTGAAAATAATATTTTTTGCTTGTATATCTTGAAAAAAGTCCTTAATTTTGTATTCCTTTTTTCAAGGGTGTCGTAGCCAAGTGGTTAGGCAGCGGTCTGCAAAACCGCGAACGCCGGTTCGAGTCCGGCCGACACCTCTTTTTTATATTATAAAATGTGAGGAATTAATGGGAACAACATCTGATTTAAGACCAGGTGCAGTCATAAAATTTAATGGGGAGAACTGCTTAGTAATAGAATCTGAGCATCGCACTCCAGGAAATTTACGTGCTTTCTATCAAGTAAAAATGCGTAATTTGAGATCAGGCAAAATGTTTGAAAATCGCTTCCGTTCCGGTGAATCTATTGATTTCGTTAGAGTAGAACGCCGCGATTATCAATATTTATATAATGATGGCGATATGCTTATTTTTATGAGTATGGAAAATTATGATCAAATTCCTGTTAATAAAGAAATGGTTGGCAATCCAGGTAGATTCTTAAAAGAAAATCAAGAAGTACAGATTTCTTTCGAAGAAAGTTTAGTTCTTAGCGTTGAATTGCCAGCAACAGTAACTTTAAGAGTAATCCATACCGAACCCGGAGTAAAAGGCGATACAGCAACTAACGTGCTTAAGCCATCAACAGTCGAAACCGGAGCAAATGTGCAAGTACCTCTCTTTATCAATGAAGGCGATTTGATAAAGGTTAATACGAGCACCGGCGATTATATGGAAAGAGTTAAAGAATAATTAAAATTTTAAGGCGGCTTGTCCGCCTTATTTTTTATTTAATTGTCAAGGAGCAAAAAATGGATTTAAATTATCTAAAAAAAGTTGTAAAAATTTTAGATGAAAGTACTCTTTCTTTCTTAGAAATTGAAGAAGAAGGTATTAAAATAAAATTAGAAAGAAAATTGAGTGCTGCCGAACAACCTATGATGACAATCCCAATGCAAGCACCTGTTCCCTATTTTAAACCTGAAGTTTCAGATAAACCTATCAGTGAAATAAAAGTTGAAACATCATATTCTAATTCTGATGATTATTTTGAAATAAAATCACCTATTGTTGGTACATTCTATCGTTCTCCATCGCCGGATTCAGAACCATATATTGAAATTGGTTCGAGAATCAATATAGGCACTCCTCTATGTATAATTGAAGCGATGAAATTGATGAATGAAATAGAATCAGATGTAGCAGGAACTATCGAAAAAATATTAGTCGAAAACGGTCAGCCTGTAGAATTCAATCAGTCTCTATTCTTAGTAAGAAAAGACTAAGAATTATTCAACAAAGTAACTCATAGGTAATTACTTGCAATATAGATAATTACTAATTTTTTTGTTATTGTCGTAAAAATAAAATAAATTGCTATTATGATAAATAAAATATTAATAGCAAACCGTGGCGAAATCGCTCTCAGAGTGATAAGAGCTTGTAAGGAAATGGGTATTGGCACTGTAGCAGTATTTTCAGAAGCCGATCGAAATTCCTTACACGTAAGGTTTGCAGATGAAGCCGTATGCGTTGGTCCTGCTCCATCCAAAGACAGTTACCTGAATATTCCGGCAATAATAACAGCAGCTCATATTACAAATGCTGATGCTATTCATCCGGGTTATGGCTTTTTGGCTGAAAATGACGAGTTTGTTCGCATTTGCGAAAGCCATAATATTAATTTCATTGGTCCTAGCTCTGACTCAATATCAAAAATGGGTAACAAATCTGTTGCTAAGACAACAATGAAAGAAGCAGGCGTGCCTGTTGTACCAGGTTCTGAAGGAATTGTAATCGATGTAGCTGATGCTTTGAGATTAGCAGAAGAAATCGGATATCCGGTGATGCTTAAAGCTGTTGCTGGTGGTGGTGGAAAAGGTATGAGACTTGTCCATGACAAAGACGAACTTGAATCCGCTTTCAATTTAGCAAGATTAGAAGCCGAAAAATTCTTCTCAAATGCTGGTATTTATATAGAAAAATTTATTGCTTACTCCAGACATATCGAAATTCAAGTGTTTGGAGACAAACATGGAAATATTATTCATCTTAACGAAAGAGAATGTTCCACCCAAAGACGCCATCAAAAACTCATCGAAGAAGCACCATCAGTGATTGTAGATGCAGATTTGAGAAGACGTATGGGCGAAGCCTCAATTCTCGGTGCTCGAGCGGTCAATTATATTGGTCCTGGCACAATCGAATATCTTGTGGATGACAAAGGTAATTTCTACTTTATGGAAATGAATACAAGAATTCAAGTCGAGCATCCTGTTACAGAAGAAGCATTAAAAATTGATTTGATAAAAGAACAAATTCAAGTGGCTGCAGGTGAAAAATTATCTTTGAAGACATCCGAGCCATTGTATCATTCGATTGAATGCAGAATAAATGCCGAAGATCCTGAACATAATTTCAGACCTACTCCAGGCACTATTCAGGCATTTAATCTTCCCGGCGGTAATGGTGTGAGAGTAGATACTCATGCCTACCAAGGTTATACTATACCTTCTTATTATGATTCTTTAGTTGCAAAATTAATTGTGAGCGCTCCTGATAGAAATACTGCAATCAGAAAAATGTCGAGAGCGTTAGATGAATTTGTGATTGAAGGTATAAAAACAACTATACCATTCCATAAAAAAATGATGGAAAACCCAGACTTTATTAACGGTAATATTGACACAAAATATCTTGAACGTGTTGATTGGAAATCCTTTTAATATATTATGATTGGAGTAAATTATGAATTTTCCAGCAGAATTAAAGTACACAGCTGACCACGAATGGGTCAAAGTTGAAGGTAATATCGGAATTATCGGCGTAACAGATCATGCACAAGGCGAACTCGGTGACGTAGTATATGTTGATATTCCAGATGATTTAGCAAATATAAATAAAGGCGATTCATTTGGTACAATCGAAGCAGTAAAAACAGTAGCTGATTTGTTTGCACCAGTATCAGGCAAAGTTATTGAAATTAATCGCTCAATTAACGACAGCCCGGAAGTTGTTAATCAAGATCCTTACGGCGCAGGCTGGATGATCAAGATTGAATTGTCAAACTTAGACGAATTGAATGAATTGATGGATGTTGAAGCTTATAAAGCTACTTTAGGCCATTAATATTATTTTGTGATATTAGGGGCTGTATCATAAGTTAATTTAAGAATTAGCTTTTAATACAGCCCCTATTTCTTGATTTATGCTAATATTTTCTTAATTTAAACGTTTTGACGCGTATTATTTTTTTATTTTGGAGTTTTTTTATGCTTTGTGTTAAAACTGATTCTAATGATCCTTATGTAAATTTAGCTACCGAAGAATATCTATTCTCTAATTTTACAGAAAATATTTTTATGCTTTGGAGAAATGGTCCTTCCATTATTGTCGGAAAGCATCAAAATACTCTCTCTGAAATTAATTATGAATATGTGAAAGAAAATAATATTAAGGTAGTAAGACGGCTCACTGGCGGTGGTGCTGTTTTTCATGATTTAGGCAATCTGAACTTCACTTTTATTGAAACCGGCGAAAGTGAAAAATTGGTCGATTTCAAAAAATATGTTCAGCCGATTATTACTATTTTAAAAGAAATTGGTATAGATGCTAAATTTGAAGGTAGAAACGATTTAACTATTGATGGTAAAAAATTCTCAGGTAATGCTGAGCACGTTTTTAAAAATCGTGTTCTTCATCATGGCACTATATTGTTTTCATCAAAAATGACTGATCTAACTCAAGCTTTAAAAGTAAATCCTTTAAAGTTCGAAGATAAAGCTGTGAAGTCCGTCAGAAGCAGAGTTACTAATGTTTCTGAACATCTTCAAAGTGAGCTGAGTGTAGAAGAATTTATGAATATGATTTATTTTAAAATTATGGCTACGTATCCTGATGCTTACGAATATAAATTGTCTGATAAAGATTTCGAAAAAATTAATCCGCTTGTAGATAATAAATATTCTACTTGGGAATGGAATTTTGGCTATTCACCTGAATATTCTTTCAAAAAGATGATTAAAACCAGTGGTGGATGGATTGAAATTAATCTTGATGTTGATAAGGGA
>JAUQWR010000562.1 GCA_030835065.1 Candidatus Kapaibacterium sp. | reverse complement strand
AAGATTAGCAAGGGCAGTGAGAGCACTAGAATGTGGGCGCAAAACCGGAGGGCATAATTCTCTGCCAAACATTTCGCTTACAAATTGCATCTGATCTACCATCAATTTGAAATTTTCCATTCCCCAAAGCCCACCGGTAGAAAGCAAAACAATTTTACCTCTTTTGCCGGGTTCTTTTTTTAGTCTCAATGGTCTGTTAGGGTTGACAGTTTCATAGGGAGGCTCGAAAAGAGGTTCCATTCTGTCGAGTAAATTTTTCAAACTGGAAGTAATATTATTTAAATAATTAGGAGTAGCAAAAACCCAATAATCAGCTTCTTCGAGCTTAGGATAAAGTTTATGCATATCGTCTTCTACTTTACAAATGCCATCGGGAGTAAACAATAAATCATCGGTACAGCCACGGCATGGATCAATTTTCAAATCTGAAATATATATAAGCTCTATTTCAGCGCCTTGGCGTTTCATTCCTTCTAAAAACGGATTAAGTATCAGAGCTGTCGAGCCTTTATCCCTATTCGGGCTACAATTAAAAGCGATAACCTTCATATCAATGCACCAATATCAAAAAAATATTTTACCACTTTAACGAATTAATTAATTTTTAATTGGAGTAAAATAGTCCAATTATTTTGAACAAGTAAGTTTTATTAAATTTATTAATGGTTTTCTACCTTCAATTATCTTTAGATTGATTGGAAAAACATAACAATTTATTTCGTAATGCTCAAATCTATCCTTGAATTCTATCAACTTAGCAGCATCTTTTTCAGTAATTCCAATATTAAAGATTTTGTAATCTTGGCAAAATCTATAAATTTTTTCTATATCATTTCTATCGTAATTATGATGGTCAGAAAAACTTAAATTAGATTTTAATTGAAAACCTTTATCTTTGAGCATATCAAAAAATCTTTGTGGTTTTGCAATACCAGCAACCGCTAATAATCCTTTTCTAATTCTTTCGATTTCCTGATCGTCAATTTCCTTATGCGTGCCTAATCTATAAGGCATACCCTGATATGGCTTTACTTTGATAAATAGAGCAGTGTTTTTGCATTTTAATTTTAATTCTTCTGTAATCATAGTAGAACCGGTAAGGCAAACTACATCGGCTCGCTTGATTGAATCTAATGGCTCTCTTAAGTATCCTTTGGGTAGAAGATGAGGATTGTCGAGAGTGTCTTTATCGATTAATACAATATCCAAATTTCTACTGAGTGCACGATGTTGGAATCCATCATCTACAATCAGGCAGTCCACGTCAAAGCGTTTTTCGACAGTAATAGCAGCGAGAGCTTTTTTGTCGTGGGCAACAACTGGCACTTTTAGAGTTTCGGCAAGTAAAACCATTTCGTCGCCACCGATTTGGGCACTAACTAAAGTTTTATTACCATCCGAAACAATTATTTCGCCTTTGGATTTTCTTTTATATCCTCTACCGATAATAGCCGGCTTGATGTTTAATTCAATAAGTTCGCGGGCTAGCATTTGCACAAAAGGAGTTTTTCCGGTACCTCCAGCCGATAGATTGCCAACACTAATCACTGGTAGTTTGATTTTGACAATTTCTTTTTCTTCCAAATCATATTTTTTATTTCTGATCCGGACTATTTTTTCATAAACTCTTGATAGAAAATCGCTAATCATATACTATATTAATTCCTTATTCAACACATTCTGCATTTCGAGGATTTTTTGTTCAATAATATCTCTAGCCAAATCATTTTCGAAGAAGTAAATTTCAGAAAAGAATAATTTAACTTTTGCGAAAGGCAAAGGAAGAATAAATTTATCCCAGCTTTTTTTAAAAACAATT
>JAUQWR010000561.1 GCA_030835065.1 Candidatus Kapaibacterium sp. | reverse complement strand
CCATTTTGGAATGACATTTAACACAGCCTTGTCCTTGCTCGAAAGTTATAAAGTTACTAGTAAGCTGATGTGGCTGACCAAGGCTTTGATGAGGATCGTGGCAGCTAATACAAGTCATACCACCTTCGTAATGGTCTGTCTCTTTAAAATCTAAGAATTGTTGATGGTGTTGTTTAGAAATATTCTCATAGGGCCAATAGCCGGCACCGACCTGAATATAATTATTTAAATTTTGACCTGATTGGTAAGTCAGATTTGCAGCTTCGTCGTAAGGGAAGTCGTAAATTCCGCCTTTAGAATACCCACGGAAATGGCATTGACCGCAAACTTCAAGCTTTCTATCTTGATTTAAATTTTTAAGATTATTGACATGACCATCGCCAGGAGATTTAAGCTGAGCACCATGGCAAGATTCGCAACCAATTACCATATTGTTTGGATTATGATTATTTGCTACCTTATATGTCCATGAACTATCAGTACCTGATACATTTAGAGTAACCGGACCAATTTTTGACCCAGGAACAACGTGGCAGCCAGCACATTTTTTATCCCAAGATTTGGATTTGAATGAATTATTGATTGGCTTTAGAGTTCCATCTGAATTAAACCAATTTTGAGGATTATAAGTAACCCATTTGCCAGATGAATTATCTTTATAGTTATTCAAGTTCCATTGAACAGGCGGCATATAGTAGCTATCGCCAATTTTGACGAGATATCTTTGTTTCCATGCAATTCCATAAGTAAATTCTATTTTATACTTAGCATTTTCGCCACTAGATGGAGTGAGAATAATGAAATAATCATTACCTTCAATAGAAAAAGAGGCTTTAGCATTGCCAAAATTTGTGCCCATGCTGATTTCTTTTGTATAATCTCCAATCATATTGTCTTTGGTAGGTAATTCATGTATTTGTGAATGTAGTGTTTGTTTCCATTTGTCAAAGCCAGGGAATTTTCCCATTTTTCCGGAATGACACATTGCGCAGGAATCTACACCTTTGTAATCATTATCTGCCGGAAAAAATGCACTCAGCCCAATTATTATTATAACAGCTGATATAGTAAGTAAAGCTTTTTTCATTATTTCCCCTTGAAAAAAAAATTAAACACATGTTTAATTTCGAAAAAAAATATTAATTATTGGCATAAAAAATTCAACTTACAAACAATTAATAAAATAGATTTATTTTGATTTATACTTTAGCGGAGGCTAAGTTTAAAGTATTAATTTCAAACAGTTTAATTGGTAAAATAATACTGATTTATTAAATTGTAGCTTATGAAAATTACTTTTTCTGAGGAGAATATGAAAGCATTTAAAGGTAAAATAGAAATTACAAATGGGATTATTAGTGAAATTGAAGAAAAAGAAGATGGACTAGTTCTTATTATCGATGGAGTAAGGCATGATTTCGACAATTCTGTAGCATATCCCGGTTTTGTAGATAGTCATTGTCATGTTACTGGAATTGGTATGAGACTATCAATGGTAAATCTTTCTGATTGCAAGTCTGAAGAGGAGTGTATCGAAAAGCTTAAAAATTCTAATTATTTGCGTGATGGCTGGATTGAAGGTTGGGGATGGAATCAAGAAAATTGGACAAAAAAAGAATTTCCAGACAAAAAGCTTCTCGATAAAGCTTTTCCTGATAATCCGGTTTGCCTCACACGAATCGATGGGCATTCGCAATGGGTCAATTCGCGTGCTCTGCAAATTGCCGAAATAAAATCCAATTTATTAGATCCTCCCGGAGGTCAGATTTTAAGAGGTGAAGATGGTGAACCCAATGGAATGCTTATTGACAATGCGATCAATTATGTTTTGGAAGTAATTCCTCCATATTCACCTGAGCAAATTGCAGGATTTATTTCAAAATCTTTAAATAATCTTGCTGCTAATGGTATTACCGAAGTACACGATATGGATGTAGAAATTATGTATATCGATGTATTTAAAGAGATGATGATTCAAAAGATGCTGCCAATAAGAGTGGCTTCTTATATAAAAGCTCAGAACAACGAATGGATGAGAGATTCTATAAAAGGTTTTATTAGTGATTTTTTAAGCGTAAGAGGTTTGAAGTTTTATATAGATGGAGCTTTAGGCTCAAAAGGTGCTTCTTTGATTGGTACATATATGAATGATGACAAGTCCGGTTTGAATTTAATTGAAGAAAAATCCTTGTTTAACAGAGCAAAAATGGGCTTAATCAATGGATTTGATATTGCGGTGCATGCA
>JAUQWR010000560.1 GCA_030835065.1 Candidatus Kapaibacterium sp. | reverse complement strand
CTTTAATAAGAGTTTGGATTTCGTCAATAGGTTCATTCATTTTGCCTGTGGATTGCTTCAATTCAGTAAGCTGAGCTTTTACGAAGGCATTGTTTTCGAGTACAATGTGCAAGTCGCTGCCTAAATTATCTGAAGAATCGTTTACAATTTTTACTTTACCTGATTTAAAATCATTTTCGCAGGATTCTAAAGAATTATGCAGTTCTGAAATTAAATATTGGAATTGATCGAGCGAATTAGCTGCTTTGTCTGCAATTTTGAGCATATCGGTGCTAATAGAATCTAATTTTTTCAAGCCTGTCTTTTCGGCAATAATTGAAGTATTGACCGAAAGCATGTTGGACTGCTCAGAAATATATCTAAGATTCGAAGCTTCCATCAAAATTTTATCTATTTTATCTCTAATGATAGTAAGCTTTAAAGTCATTATTTCGGGTGCATTTTTTTCGATGTTCGTTTTAGCACTTATATTGGTTTTGTGAATAATTGAAGATATGTTTTTGTCGTAATCATTATAAAAATTTTCAACTAAGCCATTTAACTTAATAAAGATGTTTTTGACATGCTCAAACTTTTGTGTTGTTTTATGTATATAGGTTTCATGCAAATTGCTTACAACTTCATTTTTGTTTAAATGATTTAGCAATTGGAATTTTAGATTGTCAAGCATTTCAATCAAATCATCTTTGTCTGCCTTTAAATCTTTAATAGAGAATGCTATTTTCTTTAAGTTTTGAGGTAGCTCTTCGAAAAAATTATTAGTATTGATTTTTGGAGTTTCATTATTGAGCAATGCCTCATCAACCAAGTCTTCTGAAAGCATATTTGTAAAAATCATTATTTCTTTTTGTTTAGTTTCAATCTTTTCGTTTATCTTAGAAATAATAAGCCAATAGATAAGTACTAAGATGAAAATGATAGAGAATGCAAAAATGAATAATTTTATCTGCATTGACTTGAACGATTGATTTCTATCATGATAATCACCTAATTTGTATTCTGAAGCAATAATCCAGCGCCATGGTTTAAAATAGCTAATTACTGTCATCGAAGATGAATCTTTTAGATTAGAAGCTGATTGCATTAGTTTGATAACTTCTCCATGGGTAATAGAACTGGAGCTACGCATTACATTTTCGATTTTTTTATTCATGCTTAGGCTCGATTTGTCATTGCTATTGTCTATATATTCGACCATAGATTTGCTGTTAGAATCCACAATGTACATTTTATTTATCGGGCTTGTCAAACTTGAAATTTTATCGAAAGGAATAAAATCGCTCAAGCAATAGACTAGAGCGTACATACCGACAACCACTCCTTTCCTGTCGATTAATTTCCTATAAACTGCGGAATATACTTTGTTTTCAAATTCAAAAGTATTGAAAGGAGACTGACCTAAGAAAATGCTTTTGATAATATAATTAGGAGTATTATCGTTGCTCATTGATTTTATAATAGTATAAGCGGAATTTTTCAAGCCAATTCTTCCAAAAGAAGAGATAAGTTCCATGTCTCCTTCAGGATTGATGCGGCGATAGACCATAGCATCCATTCCTGCAGAATTTGAAATTATCTCAGCAAAGTTTGGGGAGACTTGTTCTTTGTTGTCAATAAAATCAGGTAAATTTTTTGAATTAGTATTAATGCTATGCGATTTAAAATATCGGGTTTCAAATATTTTGTTTCTTGCAATTGAAGCCTCTGCTTTGTTGAGTGCAATATCAAACTTGTCGCGAAGTACAGAATTAGCAGCTTCTGCAAAACGATAAAGAGAGTTGACGTCTGTGCGAGCAGAATGCTCAATGAGGTCGAGCATTG
>JAUQWR010000559.1 GCA_030835065.1 Candidatus Kapaibacterium sp. | reverse complement strand
TAGGAGCAGGCTTTTTAGTTAATGCCTCGGGCTATATATTTACAAATTTCCATGTAATCAAAAATGCTGATAATGAAATGGCAATTCATATTGAATTCAGTAATGGTTCTTTCTGCGTTCCAGAGCGGATTCTCTATAAAGACTCTATTAATGATATTGCTATTATCAAAATTCCTACGGCATTGACAAAAGGTCGGGCGATATTACCACTTCATAGTTTAGAAGGTATTGTAGGCGAAGATATCATTTCATTTGGGCACCCATTGGGTTTCAAATTTAATATGACAAAAGGTGTTATTTCAAACATGTATATTGAAAATGAACCTCAAAGGTTCTTATTTGATGCACCAACAAATCCCGGTAATAGTGGCGGTCCATTACTTAATAAATTTGGATTGGTTGTAGGTATGGTCGAAGGAAGATACGATTCTAAATCAGCCGGTATTGATGTTCAAAACCTTAATACTGGTATTAAAGTATCATATCTCAAAAAAGCATTAGAAAAATTCAATATTAAATACGATTCTAAAGCACTTCTCGAAGACAAAGAACTAATTGAGCGCCAAAAAATGCTTATGTCGCAAGATAGTCTTCGCAAAACACAAGCCAGCCAAGATTTGGCTGTTAAAGAATCTCGCAGAAAGCAAGATTCTATTCAGTCACACTTGGAAAAGCAAAAAAGAGAAATAGATAGTGCCAGGGTAGCTCAAGAAGCTATCGTCAAAATGCTCGAACAAGAACGCAACGAACGCAAAAAATTTCAGGATAGCCTTAGAGAAGCCAATAAACCTAAACCATGGGTTGCTAAGCTTTCTTTCAATTATGGTTATGATTTAGGTGCTCTTCAAGACCTAGAAGACAACCAAGGATTGAAAAATGGTGGTCCTTTTTGGGATATTGATGTAATGTTTGGATATAGAACCAATATTGTAAAAAATGACGACAAGGGTACAATTGCCGCCCTTTTTGTTTCTGCTGGCATGATGGACAAAAAAGCTGCTTCTGTTCATTATTGGGCTCAAAATCTAGTTGATAAAATAAAGGATAATCCCGACAAATACTTTTCTCCTGACAAAAGCAGCCTATTTTTGGAAGGCGAGGCTGGTTTTGTTATCGGCGAGGGATTAAGACTTAGCGCTGGTATGGGTGCTATTAGTATTAGAGACAAATTCTTTAATTATTATACTGTTACCGGTGGTTTTAATTTCCCTCTTGGTCCTGTTAATTTAGATATTCTATTCTCTTCTATGATGGGGCAGGATTTCCCTTTCCCTACTCTTAGATTTAAGGCAGGTCTTGGCTATAGGATTTATTTTGAATGATGATAAAAAAAATCATAAAGCCTGATTGTATTGTTGCAACAGCCGGATTATTTATTATTTTCTGGCTGTTTATGGTTGTTTCTCCTTTCAGCTTCGATTTTTTGACTCCGCTCAATAATATGTTTGCTGATTTTGATTATACTGATATTGTTTTCTCTCAACTAAAAAAAACTGAAAAAATTGATGATAGGATTATTATTGTCAATATTTCAAATCTTCCAAAATCAGAAATTGCAAAGCAAATTGATAATATTAGCAAATACAAGCCTAAAGTTATTGCTTTAGATGTATATCCACTAATAATTAATCCAAATAATCCGCAAGGCGACAGCTTGTTTGTTGCAGCGTGCAAGAAGGTAAAGAATTTTGTATTAGCTTCTAAACTCGACTCTTGGAATGAAGATAAAGATATCTGGGAAAAACATTCAAAATCTCCTTCAATTTTTTCTAATCATCTTACTAATGCTTATGTGAATTTGTTTATTGATGATTTTGAAACTGTAAGGGAATTTACTAGCAAGCAAAAAACACAAAATGGGATTGCTATATCTTTTCCGGCTGCTGCTGCTAAGTATTACGACAAATCAGCATTCGAATATTTAATGAAAAGAAATAAAGAACTCGAAAAGATTAATTATGTAGGCAATACAAATGCTTATATGATTATTGATGCCTATCAGGCACTCGAAAATGATGCTGCTGCATTATCTAATGTTAAAGATAAAATTGTACTTATGGGGTATTTAGGCGATGATTTATTATCAAATTCTTTAATTGATAAATATTATACTCCTTTAAATCCGCGATATGTTGGAAAAGCTGATAGAGACATGCATGGTGTTGTTATTCATGCTAATGCAATATCGACTATTTTATCAAGAAATTATATTCATGCAGCCCCGGAATGGATTAATTATATTTCTGCAGTTTTTTTATGTTATTTAAACATGCTTGTATTTAGTTATATATACAAAAACAAACAAGAATTATTTGAAGTTGCTACAATTGCAGGACTATTAATTGAGATGTTTTTGATAATATTATTTATGTATTATTTCTATCTTCAATTTCAAATGACAATAGATTTATCACTTGGTATTGCAGCAGTTGGTCTTTCTGCAAATGCTCTCGAAATCTATTATAATATTTTTCAACCGGCAATCCGAAAAGCAGCAAAATATTTTAAAAACCTTATTTTCCCTCCAATAATTATTGAAAACGAAAAATTATTGGAATCAGAAGCAAATGAATAGGTGCAATTATGAAAATATGTATTTTTTATATCGTTTTGTGTCTGAATATTATTTATTTGAATGCAGAACCCAAACTAAAAGTCCTTTCTGCTAATAATGGTGCGATCAGCAGATCTCAATCCGGCGCTAGCAATAAAATAAAATCTGGTGCTTTTATTAACTATTCTGATAAAATTATTATAAGCGAAAAAGGCTATCTTGTTGTTCAATGCGATAATGGCAAACCTTTAGAGCTTAAAAAATCCGGCGAATATCTTTGCTCAGCTCTTATTGATAATTGCTCTAATATTACTTCTGCCGGTTTTAAAGATTTTACCGATTGGGTGAGCTCCAATATGATGAAACAGAAAACTGATAAAGGCACTATGATGAAAAATCTGGGGGCTGTTTCGCGTATGTCTTCCGGTTCAAAAAAAGTGAATGTCCCGATTAGAGTCAGTAAAATTTTGGATTCAAATTTCTCTTTAGTTTGGAATTCGCTTAAAATGAAGCTCGGCTCTCCTAATGGAATGGGCAAGGATGAAAAACAGGCATATATTGTCAAGATATTTGATAATAAAGGTACACAAATTTTGACTAAAGAAACTGTAGATACTGTTTTAGATGTTAATTTGATGCGTCCACTAATTGACACATTAAGTCTTTATTGGCAAGTTGAGGCAAAAGGCTATCCACGTACAATTTCTGAAATTTCGGCTTTAGTATTTACGGGAATTGACGAAAAAAATCAAATTAAAGAAAAAATAGTATCTATGAATAATGAATTCGAGGCTTCAGACAGTCCATTTGCTAATTTTTTATTAGCAAATTATTTTGACTCAAATGGATATTATATCGATGCTTATCTTCAATTTAGAAAAGCTATAAACATGCAGGATCCACCTGAAGAATATGTACTTAGATTTAAAGAATTTATGGACAACCAAAAAGAAATGCCTTAATAAAAATGCCCTCGCAACATGCGAGGGTATTTTCTATAATTATCTCTCTACAATCACCGGCACACAATCATTTCTGCCATTGTGCTTCACTATGATAAAATATATTCCGTTGGGTGCGTGAGAGCAGTTCCATTCTATTTCTGCCTGGGCATGTCCCCATTTTATTACTCTCAGATTTTCTTT
>JAUQWR010000558.1 GCA_030835065.1 Candidatus Kapaibacterium sp. | reverse complement strand
AATTTCAGCTATTTCCTCGCTAAATTCCCTTGCTATCATTTCTCTATTTACCTGCTCTACGTCTTCGATTGTATCGTGAAGCAAGCATGCAGCCAAGGATGCAGAATCATGGATTGTAAACTCTTTTAAAAGGATAAGAGTAACATTAAGTGGATGAGTATAATATGGATAGCCCGATTTTCTTTGTATTGCTTGATGTTTTTCTACGCAAAAATAAAATGCTCTTCTAATTAAAGTTAAGTCTGTTTCAGGTTCGATTTTCAATATCTCTTCTTCTAAATACTCCAAATCGGCAACGGCATCTATACCGAAAATCCCCTTTTCGTCGTATTCCAACTCAAAATCGTAAAGCATTTCCATATATAAAAATCCAAATCTTCCACAAATCTTTATCGTTGCGTATTATCGCATCTATACTTAATCTAAATCGGGAATTGCACAAAAAATAAATTTAGCTAAATTTTATTTATTCACAAACAAAAAGGATTAGCTTGGCTTAGATAACAAATCTGCTACTGCTTTTACTAAAGATATCATTCTTGGATAATTCATTCTCTTTGGTCCTATTAATCCAATAGATCCGGATGCAGAACCCATTTGATAAGAAGTAAGCACCAAAGAGTAATCATTTAATATATCATTTTGCAATTCTCTGCCTATTAATACTTTAATTCCATTTGGCTCTTCCACTTGGTCTAGCAAATGGATTATCATATCTTCATTTTCTATTAATTCGATTACAGATCTCACTTTTTCTACATCTTCAAATTCTGGATACTCAAGTAAATTCTGAGTACCAGCCATTACTATCCTATCGTAATTACTTCGTTGTTCCAACATTTTATCGAGCGAATCAATAAATAGTCTAACTATCGGAGTATCTTTCTTATCAAATTCTTTAATCATTTCCGTAAAATTTTCTCTTACGAAATTAAGTGGTCTTCCACTGATTCTATCATTCAAAAATCTAGTAACTTCGCCTAATAGATTAATATCTATATCTACATTTGCTTCTAAAGATATTGTCTTTACTACGTTCGAATCCAAAGCAATAAGAACAATAATCCTGGTACTGCTCAAAGGAATAATCTCGATCTTCTGAACTGAACAGTCGATAATACCCGGAATTTTGACTAAACCAATAAATTTGGACAACATGCCGAGTACTTTCGAAACATCTTTATATATTGATTCGCTATCCTGTCCGCTAATATTTTGTTTTACTTTATTAAAATCATAATCGGGAATAGAAGTGAATCCTTTTATAGAATCTACATAAAACCTATAACCTTTGTCGGTAGGTACCCTTCCTGCAGAAGTATGAGGATGGCTTATATACTCCAATTCCTCAAGATCTGACATAACATTTCTCAATGTAGCAGGGCTAAGTTTCATATCATTTTCTATAAATTTTGCTAATGCTCTCGAACCGACAGGCGTAGCCTTAAGTACATACAACTGAACAATTCTGGCAAGTATTTCCTGCTCTCTATCATTCAATTGCCTATCATTAGCACTATGCCAAATCTCATTCACTCCAAATTCTCCATTTTTGATACATTATTTTATCAAACGACAAATTTGTTTACTTATTATAATCCGCAAATTAACTAAATTTTTGTTTAATTTCCCGAATATGTATCCGGATCTATATAATATCTTACAGAGCTGGTCGAAAAGTTTTTTTCGTAATGCTCCACTGCACTCTTTATTGCCAATTTTAGAAAATATCCATTTGGATCTTTATCTTTCAGACCTTTTATTATTATCTGTTTCAAATGCAAATTCA
>JAUQWR010000557.1 GCA_030835065.1 Candidatus Kapaibacterium sp. | reverse complement strand
CACTTCAGCCGAATAACAACTTCTTGGTTTGGTGCATCAAAACCTCTCAAGCCAAACGACAGCGAATCTAATCGATTGCAAAATCGAAGAGTCGAAATAACATTTTTGAATTAGAAACTTATAAGCTATTTTTGAATATGATTAACAACAACAACGATAATGAACTTCAATTTATCAAAGGAGTAGGTCCGAAAAGAGCTGCTGCTTTGATTGAATCAGGATTGTATTCAAAAACGGATATAGTAAGATATTTTCCAAGAGCTTATATAGATAGAAGATCTGTTTCTTCAATTTGTGCTCTTGCTGATGACATTAGAAATAAGGAATATGTAAAGGACAATAATGAATTTTTTTCGAGTGTCTTAAAATCAGAAGTAACCATTATTGCAAAAATTTATGATGCTAATGTGAAAACATTCGGCAGAAATAAAAAGGCTTTTATTATTATTTTGGCTGATAGCAGCCCTAGCAAAGCAAAAATTCTTTTTTGGAATAAAGCTGATTATTTTGCCAAGGTTTATAAAGCAGGTCAGATTGTTGTCGTTAGTGGAAAACCAGAACTCGATGACAGAGGATTTATTAACTTCAACCATCCTGATATTGAAATTATTGACGAGGAAGATATTGAGTTATACTCTCAAGGCAAAATTTTGCCCAAATACAAAATAACTGAACAAATGAAAAAAGCAGGTGTATCAATGAACGTTATGCGTAAGATCGTTCAAAACATACTCTACCCTGCACTCGATTCAATAAATGAAACTTTGCCAGCGAGTATTATCAAACAAAAAAACTTACCGGAAATTAAAACTGTAGTAAGCAATCTTCACTTTCCAGAAGACTCTTTATTATTAGAAAAATGTAGATATAGAGTAAAATTTGAAGAGCTTTTTTATTATCAATTAGCAATCAAATTAAAGAAAAAGATAATTGAAGTTTCGGAAACCGCTCCTGCAATGTCCGAAAAAAGTAAGTCTTCAAGAGTATTATACGAACAATTACCATTTGAGCTCACTAAAGACCAAAAAAAAGTATTAAGAGAAGTGGCAGAAGATATTGCTCAATCTAAGCCAATGAATCGATTACTCCAAGGCGATGTGGGTTCTGGCAAGACTATTGTTGCTATTTTTGCAATGCTCATGGCTATTGATAATGGCTACCAAGTTGCTTTTATGGCTCCCACAGAAATACTTGCCGAACAGCATTTCCACACAATTAAAAAATTTATTGAACCACTTGGTTTTAAAACAATTCAGCTTGTTGGAGGACTTAAAAAGAAATTAAAAACCCAATATTTAATTTCAATTTCTGAAGGCGAAGCTAATATTGTTGTTGGTACGCACGCAATGTTTCAAAGTGATATTGTATATAACAAGCTTGGGTTGGTAATTATCGATGAGTTGCATAGATTTGGTGTGTCACAAAAGGCAGATCTAATCCAATTAGCTAAAAAATCATTCAGCGATTTTCCATATTCTCCTCATATTTTAAATATGACGGCTACACCTATTCCTCGAACTCTTACTATGACAGTTTATGGAGATTTAGATGTTTCAGTAATAAAAGAAATGCCCAAAAATAGAAAACCAATCAAAACTAAAGTAGGATTTGACGAAAACCGACAAGAAATTTACAATTTTATAAAAGAAGAAATTAAATCAGGAAGACAAATTTATATAGTCTTTCCCCTTGTCGAAAAATCGGATAAATTAGAGTTGAAAGCTGCTACTGAACACTTTGAGGAAATAAGTAGTGAAATATTTCCAGAATTTAAATGTGGTTTGATTCATGGTCAAATGTTTTGGTACGAAAAAGAAGAAGCAATGACTGCATTTCTAAACAAAGAATATGATATTTTGGTGGCGACAACTGTAATAGAAGTTGGTATAGATGTACCTAATGCCTCAGTAATGTTAATCGAAGATGCAGAAAGATTTGGATTGTCTCAACTTCATCAATTAAGAGGCAGAGTAGGTAGAGGAGCAGATCAATCCTATTGTATATTAATGACAAAAAGCCACTATAAGTATTTGTTAAGACGCAATGATGATATTCAGAACGAGAAAGTTGCTGCTATTATCAGACTTAAAACAATGGAAGAAACTACCGACGGGTTTCAGGTGTCAGAAGTAGATTTAAAACTAAGAGGTCCAGGAGATATTCTTGGAACAAAGCAGGCAGGATTGCCTGATTTCAAATATGCAGACATAATAAATGACACAGAGATAATTATGGATGCAAAAAATTTTGCTCAAAAAATACTATCCGAAGATCCGCAACTACGCAATCCTGAGCACACATTATTGAAGAAAAACATACAAAAACTATATGGTAATGAAAATTCGTTCATTCAAATAGCATAAAAGTTTCCACAAACGCTATAAGATTCAAAAAAAATTAGCAATTAATTCAAAAATAATTCGAAGATTTTCGTATTTTTGAATTTCATGTGCGATTTTGCATTGGAAATTATGATTTTAATGAATTTACTATATTAAAAAAGGGTCTGATATGACAGATTTCGTATTTAAACCATTCGACGAAATGACCCCGGAAGACTATGCTACAGTTGGTTTTATGTCCGGTTTGGAAGTTCATCAGCAACTTCTGACCGAGAAGAAACTATTTTGCCGATGCCCCGCCGGGAAATATAATAACGAACATTATCATGCAGAAATTCTCCGCCACATGCGCCCAACTCTTTCAGAATTAGGCGAATACGACGGCACTGCTCTAATGGAATTTAAAACTAAAAAAGATATTATTTATCGTATTCATTACGATACTGTCTGTACTTACGAAATGGACGATACTCCTCCATTCGAAATCAATGATGATGCTTTAGATATCGCTTTCGAAATAGGTATGCTATTAAACGCTTCATTAGTTGATGAAATTCATATTGCACGCAAGCAATACCTTGATGGTAGTATCCCTACTGGTTTCCAAAGAACAGCGATAACTAGTGTCGGTGGATCTATCCCATATAAAGACAGAAAAATAAATATTATTCAAATGTCTATCGAAGAAGACTCATGTCGTGAATTTAGTGATATTGGTCATAAACGTATTTACCTTACCGATAGATTAGGTATGCCACTTATCGAGACTGTAACTTATCCAGAAATGAAAACACCTCATGAAGTAGCTGAAGTAAACGAAATTTTGCGCCGTATTGTTAGAAGTTCGGGCAAAGTTCGTACTGGTATTGGCGCAGCTCGCCAAGACGTCAACGTATCAGTTACTGGTGGTACTCGTATCGAAATCAAAGGTGTACCTCGCATTCCACTTATTCCTTTATTGACATATAATGAAGCTATGCGACAGTGGAATTTATTAAGACTACGCGAAGAATTATTAAACCGCGGCATTACTCCTGATACTTTCACTTCTAAAACTGACGATGTAACCAAACTTCTCTCAAAAACACGCTACCAACCTATTCATGATGCTATCTCTCAAGATAAAATGGTAAATTGTGTTACATTGAAAGGATTCAAAGGACTTTTACGCTGGCAAACTCAGACTGATACATATTTCTCAAGAGAAATTTCTGACAGAGTAAGAGTAATTGCATGCTTGACTACTCTTCCTAATATTGTACATTCTGATAGCCATAGCGAAACTTTATCGTCATTAGAATGGCAAAAAATCAAGAAATTTGTTGGTGCTAGTTCAGATGATACTTGCGTATTGGTTTGGGGCAACCCAATGGATGCCGAAACTGGTGCTAAAGAAATTTCGATCAGAGCTAAAGAAGCTACAATCGGTATTCCATCAGAAACACGTCAGGCTCTTCACGATGGCACAAATGGATTTGAACGCATTTTGCCTGGTCCTGAAAGAATGTATCCTGATACCGATATGCCTCCTAAAAAAATTACTGACGAAAGAAGAAATCGTATCCAAGCAGGACTTCCTATGCATTTCTGGGCTAGAGAAGAATGGTATAGCAAAAACAATGTTCCTGCCGA
>JAUQWR010000050.1 GCA_030835065.1 Candidatus Kapaibacterium sp. | reverse complement strand
ATATGACTTCAATACTATTACATTATTTATTGATAATCATTTTATAGTATATTCGCTTATCAAAATATCTTTCGATCAATGATCTCCTATTTGAATCATCATCAGGAAGTTTAGCATATCTATCAAAATAATCTTCAAATGTTTTACTATTTAATTCTATTGTAATTGTATCAGAAACTAATATTCTTTTAGTCATAATTTTTTTCTTCCTTAATAATTCCGAAAATTCTGAATCAAAACAATATGGTATCGATAAATCTGCATAATAGTCTAAAGAATCATTAAACACAATGTATTTAAAGTTATTATAATAAATTTTCAAACATATTACTTTTGATTCAAATGGTTTTATTTTTAGATATTTAGTATCAATATTAGGACAATACTTAATGAAAAAATCTTCAACTGTAAGATGATTTCTTTTCATTTTATTGATGTAACTTTTATCAATAAATAATAATGTACTTGTTACAGGATAGTCAATAATATGTAAATTAGATTTTTTGTGTGTAGCTAAAATCCAATCATTATTAATCGGCAAAAATATTGTTCTGCTTGAGTCATTACGAATGGTTATTGAAACATTAATTTCTTTTTCTTTTTTATTTATTTTGATATCCATATCATAAATTTGACAAGATAGCTCTATAACAGAAAGAATGTATATCGCGATTATAATTAGAATATGCTTCATCGAACCTCCATTATATTATATCAAATTTATTTCTTTTTTCTATATGTTCCAAGTACTTTCGAGTAATAATTAGCTTTATTTATTAAATCAAATCAATACAATACTTTTGATAGTGATAGTCTTTAGGATGGATTAATTGATTCAAAGCTTTGCTTTTTATTTTGCTAAAGGAACCCTTTGCATTTTTTAATATTTAAATTCATACGTAGGATTATACTAAATTTTAAAGAACTGAATATCATATATGATTTCATCAAAAAATTGTTTAATTTCTTATTATTTCATTGAATTGTTGTAAAATTATAATCCAAAATCCCATTAACTTTTATATTTTAACTTCAATTGGTTTCCTAAATTCAATATTTACTCGTCATCTTAATACCTTAGTATCATAGGCTATCTCTACTCCGGTAATATAAGATTTATTGGTTTTATTTGAGCATTTTGATTAACAAAAACATAACACTAGTGATTTCAAGTTTGTCAATTTGTCACGATCTCCGCCGTTTGGGTAGCGAAGCCTAGTGATTTTGTAATTTATTGATCCTTTAAATGTTTCTACCAATTCCATTGTTGGTTCGTCAATTGGAGCTTTATATCTTCTTAACTGACAAATGGATTCTCTAATAGCGACAAACCATTTTCCACCGATGACATCTGAGTTCAAGCCATATTTTTTGATTTGGAAATTTACCCATTCGTTAAATTAGGTACTCTATTTAAATGATTAGCTAAAATAAAAAAAACAGTAGTTATAAACAAACTATATTTAAAACTAAAAAAGCAATCAAGGATTAACTTGAGTGCTTTTTTAGCAGTAAAAGATTATTAACTGTAATCACTTTATTTCTGGAATATATCCCAGAATAATACAAGCTTACAACATCCAATTTCTTGTCATACCTTTAATCCATTGGCTAAGAATCCCGAAACAATCGATAAGAAAAGAATTACTTGCAAATTTAGGAAAAAAAAAAAAAAGCGCAAACAATTTTGTCTGCGCTTAGTGATCCCAAGGGGATTCGAACCCCTACTGCCAGCGTGAAAGGCTGGTGACCTAACCGTTAGTCGATGGGACCTTTCGGTTTGGAATGTCTTTCATTCCCGTCTCTCATTAAGAGAATACAAACTTACGGACTTTTTTCGATATACGCAAGAATTTTTTGATTTTTTTTGAAAAATTATTCAAAAAGTTCATCTATTATCGAATCAATCTGCTTATATGCTAACTCCCAAGAGTGTGTATCTTCAATCAATTTTCGAGAATTGACAGATATTTTTTGTGCCAATTCTTTGTCTGTCAGTATTCTTATTGCATGACGTGCAAGTTCTTCCTTGGTGTGCCCAATTAATGCAGACTCTTCGTGAATTGCATTTATACCTTGATTGCCAGTTACAGTAGTTACTACTGGTACACCACAAGCCATTGCTTCCAAAATTTTGTTCTGAATACCTGCTGCTCCTTGATGCGGGTGGACAAATATTGCTGCACTCTGAAGATAAGGAAGCATGTCCGGTACATTTCCATGAACATGTATAA
>JAUQWR010000556.1 GCA_030835065.1 Candidatus Kapaibacterium sp. | reverse complement strand
TAATTACTTTATTTCTCGGACCATACATTACTGATATTGCTCAAAATGCGTCTGCGGGAACTGGTTTTATTAATGTTTTTGGTTTAAGCGTAGCAGCAGGATCATATTTCCCGTATTTGGTTGCAATATCTGTATTATTTCAAGTACTGTTTTTACCGCTTGCAGGAGCTATAGCTGATTACACAAATCAAAAAAAATTACTTCTTGCATTTTTTACTGCTTTAGGTAGTTTCTCTACCTCAATGTTATTCTTTTTGCAAGGTGATAATTATTTATTTGGCGGTTTAATGTTTATCATTGCAAATCTTAGTTTTGGAATTGCAATGGTATTATATAATGCATTTTTAAATGATATTTCGATTGCATCAGAAAGAGATAAAGTATCTTCTATTGGTTGGGCATTTGGATATTTGGGAGGTGGCACATTGCTAGCTCTTAATCTGGCTCTTTTTTCCAGCGCTGATATGATTGGTATAACCAAATCTCTTGCAGTTAGAATTTGTTTGAGTTCTGCCGGCATTTGGTGGGGCTTGTTTTCAATTATTACTTTTTTGTTTATTAAACAGAAAAAATCTGTTGCTTCTCAGATAAATAAAAAAAATCTAATAACTGTGGGATACGCTCAATTAAAGAAAACTTTTAAAGATGCAAAGAATTATCCTAAGGCTTTAACTTTTCTTATTGCGTATTTATTTTTCAATGACGGAGTTCAGGCTGTTATTGCTCTGTCTGCACAATTTGGTCAAGAAGAATTAGGTATTTCGCTTCAATATCTTACTATAGTGATATTGATTGTCCAGTTTGTTGCGTTTATCGGTGCTTTAACTTTTAAACAAATATCACAATGGTTCGGATCGAAAAAGGCTTTAATAATCTCATTATTAATATGGATAGCCGCAATAATTTATTCTTATGCCTTTTTATTTACCGAAAGCGATTTTATGCTTTTAGGAATTATTATTGGATTAGTCTTGGGTGGCACTCAAGCTATCAGTAGATCTATCTATTCTCAATTGATACCTGAAGGAGCCGAAGCTGAATATTTTAGTCTTTATGAAATAAGCGAAAGAGGCACCAGCTGGATGGCACCTCTGATTTTTGGACTAGTTTTTCAATTTACAGGATCTTATCGCTTAGCAATTTTTTCGCTAATGCTATTCTTTATTATAGGATTAGTATTATTGATAAAGTTAAAACTTGATAATAAACCTAACCCTTAATCACTGCTAAAGGTTTTAATTTTGCTACTTTAGAAGCTATTCCACATTTATGGACTACTTCGACGACTTCATCAACATCTTTGTAAGCATCTGGTGCTTCTTCAGATAATCCTTTTAAATAAGCCGTTTGTATATGAATTCCTTTATTTTCTAATTTGTTTAATAGATCTTTGCTATCAATTTGTTTTTTTGCAGCAGTTCTTGAAAGTCTTCTACCTGCCCCGTGACAAGCCGAACCAAAACTTAATTCCATACTTTTTTGTTTGCCTACCAAAACATAAGAACATGTACCCATGCTACCTGGAATAATTACAGGTTGCCCGATTTCTTTAAACAAATCAGGTATTTCAGGATGATGAGCAGGGAATGCTCGAGTAGCTCCTTTTCTATGTACAATTAGTTTTTTTGATACATCATTGATAGAATGATTTTCAATTTTTGCAATGTTGTGAGCAATATCGTAAATTAAATTCAAATGAGATTTAGGAAATATTTTTTGCCATGCTTCACGCAATTCCCAAGTGATTATTTGCCTATTGACCCAAGCAAAATTTGCAGATGCACACATTGCTTCAAAATATCGTTTTCCTAATTCAGAATTAATTGGCATAGCCGCCAACTCCTTATCTGGAAGTTTATATTCCAAACTATCTTGTGCATTTATCATTGATTTGATATAATCACTTGCAACCTGATGCCCTAATCCTCTTGATCCGGTGTGAATAAGAATTACTATTTGTTTTTTTGATAATCCTAAAATACTTGCAGCTTTTTCATCATATATTTTATCAACATAATCAATTTCTACAAAATGATTGCCAGATCCCATTGTGCCTAATTGATCAAAAGCTCTTTCTTTCGCTTTTTGAGATACAGACTTTGAGTCAGCTTGTTGCATAAAACCATTTGATTCGACCAAGTCAAAATCATTGTCATCTGCATAATTATTTGCTTTTGCCCAAGACATACCTTGGTTTAATACTTTATCAAGTTCTTTTGAATTTAGCTTTATTTTCCCTGAAATTCCAACACCTGAAGGTACTGCTTTATAAATTTCTTTACTTAAATTATTGATAATAGGTTTAATATCATCATAAAGTAAATCAGATTTTAGTAATCTAACACCACAATTAATATCATAACCAATTCCACCGGGTGAAATAATGCCATTTTCTGCATCAATTGCAGCTACAGCACCAATTGGGAATCCATAGCCTTCGTGGACGTCAGGCATTACTAATGCTTTTGTTTGAATCCCTGGGAGTGAAGCTACATTGCTCAATTGCTTTAGAGCCTTGTCGCTTTTTATTGAAGGTAGCATTGATTCGCTAGCAAATATTTGTGCAGGTACATTCATATGGGAAACTTCATTGGATGA
>JAUQWR010000555.1 GCA_030835065.1 Candidatus Kapaibacterium sp. | reverse complement strand
AATCAGCAATTTGTATATTATGACGTTATTCTGCCACTAACAGATTCATTAGTCAATAATTTCACGTACAAAAGCGACTCTGTGCCTGCTTTTTACCCTCTATGGGGATATCCTTTGCTTCAAATTCCAGGAATATTAATGAAACATCCGGCTGCATGGACGCTATTAATTCAATATTTATTGACAATAATCGGATTGAACAACTTTTATAAATTGTTTAAGATTTCGCCTAAAGCTATACATACATTGCTTTTCCTCCCATTTTTTGCTCTTATGTCTGTCAAATGGCCAGATGCAATAATTGGTTTTATTTTGCTACCATTTGCATATTACCTCAAAGAGTATTACGAAATTAAAAAGCTAAAGTATCTAATCATTTCAGGGATTATTATAGGTATTGCAGCTAATTTTAGATCTGAATATTTATATTTGTCTTTGTTTCTATTAGTTTATGTTACTTTATTGAAAAAAGGAAACAAACTTTTTTTAATAAAAACATTTTTTTCTTTAACTTTTATCATGATTTTGTGCTTATTACCTTGGTCTATAAGGTCTTATGTAATTTCAAAAGAATTTAGATTTACTGCTACAAATGGTGGAGCAGTATCTTATATATCGCTCGGACAGCTTCCTAACAACAAATGGAATATTCAACCTTTCGATTCAAGTTCATTTGCTCTTGCTAAAGCTCATGGTATGAATAATCCATATTCTCCTGAAGCCGATAAGTTTTTTAAGCAAAAAGTATATTCTTTGATTTTAGATAATCCCGGTGAATTTGCAAAAAAATGCTTACATAATTTTTCTCAAATATTCTATCGTGGAGTCTATACAGGTGAATTTGCTAACACGTTTATTAGTTTTTCCAGAAGAATGGAAATAAATAATTACTTGATAAGCAAAGGCGGACAATTATCCCAATTGAAAGCATTATTTGCTCTACCTGCAAACGAATCCATTCCTATTCTTATAGAAAAATTAATACAATTGATCTATATGCCAATTACTTTAGCTCTAATAATAAATTTGATTGTACTGATGTGGAAAAATCGTAAATCTTATGATTTTCTTCTTATTCTTATTTCAGGAATTTTTGTTTATAGGATTATTACAATTTCACTTATTCAGTACGAATATCGTCATGTCAATCCAATGTATATGTTTTTGTTAGGTATATTTTTACTTAATACCCAACAAAATCAAATAATTTGGATCAAACTCAAAGAAAAATTTTTTCGACTATTGAAAAAAGGATAATTTTGTAGTCTGTATTTTTTGAAAATGAATAAAATATATAAATTATAAAGGTAATATAAAATGACATCAAAAGAGATACGCAAGTCATTTCTAGATTTTTTTAGATCGAAAGATCACAGAATAATTGATAGTGCCCCTGTAGTTCCACATGGCGATCCGACATTATTATTCACAAATGCCGGTATGAACCAATTCAAAGATGTATTCTTGGGTCAAGGCACTCGCGACTATAAAAGAGCTGCTGATACTCAAAAATGTATCAGAGTAAGTGGCAAGCATAATGATTTGGAAGAAGTTGGAGTTGATACTT
>JAUQWR010000554.1 GCA_030835065.1 Candidatus Kapaibacterium sp. | reverse complement strand
TCATGAACTCCTGCATCGGCGCGTTTATCTAAAACACCTTTTATAGCATAATTAGATAAGCGATTTGCATCTTCTACCAATAATTTTATTGAATTAGTCATAATTTGTAATGCTTCCATCAATGTATCATCGGAAGAACGCTTTACAATTTGATTGTTTAAATTTCCTTTAGAAATATCATAAGCAATTCGAGCTGCTTCTGAGTTTGCTTTGATTAATGAGTTAATATTTGTCTTGATTTCATTAAAATCCCCTTTATAATTCTCTGTTATTATAGGTGGATTTTCACCTTTAGAAATTTTATCAATGTAGCTAGCAGCCACATTCAAAGGATTAATAACCGAATTAAGCATATCATTTATTACGGTTATAATCGATTGATATGCTACGGAAAATTTCTCGGCACTGCTACGTTTGTCTAATTTTCCGTCATTAATATTATTTGTTATTTGAGCTATTTCTGTAGAAACAGATGCTATATTATTCTTTAATTTTAAGAATGCATTGGAAAGCATTCCAATTTCATCGCTCCTACTTAGCATCGCATCAAATTTTTCTTTATCCATCGACTTCATATTCATATCACCGTCAGACAAATCTATAGCTGCATCGGTAAGCATGGAAATTGGTTTAGTTACTTTTTTCACACTGAAAAATGTAATAAAGCCCAAAAGAATCAATGTAATAGCAGCTAAACCAAAAGAATAATATTTAATATCGTTTGCTTCTTTTAAAACTTGATTTAATGTTACAACCAAACCTAAAGAATATGGTGTTTCGCTTTTTCCAATTGGAATTGGTTGATATGCAAGGAAAGAAATCTCACCGGTAGCTAATGATTTCTTTTCCATAGTATATAATTTGCCGCTTTTAATAGCTTCTAATAGCTCTTGTTGCTTGTCAGGAACGTCATCGCCAATTAACTTTCCAATTAAATTATCCTTTTTGTGTGCTGTACGTATACCTTTATTAGAAACCATAATGGCATAACCTGTTTGATATTCTTTGATTTTCTTAATATTTTTTTGAAGTTGCTTCAAATCAATATCACAGCCGGCAACACCAACAAACTTCCCATTTTTTATAATAGGAATACTAATAGAAATTTCAAAAAACTTTTTGCCGCCTTCGCCTGTATATGAATAATGGTAAGGCTCAGTTACCGTTTCTTTTAGTGTCTTTTTAGGTATTTGATAATAATCGAGTTGTATATCAGATTCAGGCAATTTACCATCAACTAATTTGTCGCCATCTCTAAAAATTGCAACAAATGGGCGTCCTACTTCATTACCATTTCTTGTATTAATAAATCTTGAATCGTCGTCATTGAGTGCTCCCCTTTCGAGTGTAACCCAAAATGAAAGGACATCAGGATTCTTTTCTAAAGCATGTCTGCATACATCATTTAAAAAATCCCTTTTATTTTGTACTTTGTCGATTGAACTACTTTCAATGATTTTCGATAATTCTCGAGCTGTTGAAAGCAAATCATTGAAATATTTTGAGGTATTTAAGGCATGCTCTTTAGATTTTGAAATGATTTCATCTTTGACGGAATCTTCAAGCATTGATGCTGAAGTTAATGTTATATACAGTACTAAGCTTACAATGCTAATGGTACTAATTAACAATACCGTAAGCAGAATTTTACCGCTAATTTGTAATTTTAATTTCATAGCTCAATCCGATTTATGTTCAACATGATTACCCAAACCATTTATATGTAACGAAAGGATTGAACAATAATTTTAGAATTTAATTAGAATTTTTTAATCAAGAAAAATTAATCGATATCAAATTTAATATTAACACCATAAATATCAGTGTCTTTTGCTTCTGGCACACGAAATTCATTTTCAAAAATATAGAAGCCTGATAATTTTATTTTTTTTGTAATGTCGTAGGATATTTCGGATTCGAGCCTTGATTTGTCAAACTTATTACCATTATCAGTAAAACCATTATAATAAGACTCTGCAGACAATGCTACTTGAAATTTTTTGCTAAAATTATATGCTAAACTAATTTTATTTCTTAAATAATGCTTTTTAGAATCATCAGTTTCGTATTTCAAATGGTATTTAAAACGATAATCAATTTCAAAATTATAAAATTCATATTCATAAGCGAAATTGATCATAAATTCATGTCTTAAATCATCTTTTTTTGATCTGATTCTATAACCGGAACCTACACTTATACCATTATCAAATTGATAATTCAACCCAAAGTCATTATAAACAGTTCTATTTCTCTTGAATTTGGTTTCAAATCTATATTCTTGACCAAAAGAGAATTCCAGATCTTTGGAAATCTCATGTTCAATTTCTGCAGACGACCAGATTTCTTCTCCAATTTGAGAAAAAACTGAAGAAGAAGATAAGAGCCAAATCCAAATGAAAATGTATTTCTTCATATTATTCTTCATAATAAAATATATCGAT
>JAUQWR010000553.1 GCA_030835065.1 Candidatus Kapaibacterium sp. | reverse complement strand
TAAGCCTCTAGTTGAGCTTCGCTATCGAGAAGAACAATACGTGCTTTGCTTCCTTCGTTTGGTCCAATTATTCCGGCATCTTCAAGTTCATCAACTATCCTTCCGGCACGAGCATATCCTACTTTTAATCTTCTCTGAAGTAATGATACAGATGCTTGTTGTATTTGAATTACTATCCTGGCAGCATCTTCGAACAATGGATCTCTATCTGCAGCATTTACAGAACCAATACCGTTTTTCTTTTCTATTACGCTTGGAAGCATGTATGGCTGAGAATAGCCTCTTTGATTACCAATAAAGTCGCAAATATTCTCTACTTCATCAGTGCTAATAAAAGCATTTTGAATTCTGATTGGTTTTGGTGAGCCGGATGGTAAAAACAACATATCACCATAACCCAAAAGTTGCTCTGCACCGCTTGAATCAAGAATTGTTCGAGAATCGATCTTTGAAGCAACCAAATAAGCGATTCTTGCTGGAAAATTAGCTTTTATAATACCTGTAATAACATCCACTGATGGTCTTTGCGTCGCTATAATTAAATGAATACCTACTGCACGTGCCATTTGAGCTAGTCTGATTATTGGTTCTTCTACTTCTTTGGAAGCAGTAAGCATCAAGTCTGCCAATTCATCTATTATTACAACAATATATGGCATGGGTCTATGATCAAAATCAGTTATTTTGTGATAAGCACCGGCTTTCACTTTATCATTATAATCGCTAATATTTCTCTGCCCTACTTTAGCAAGAATATTATATCTGTTCTCCATTTCGAGTACTACAGATTTGAGGATTACTACTGCATCCTGTGGGTTTGTAACAATTGTATCTTCAACATCCGGTGATAAAGCCATATAATGATATTTTAAACGAGAATATTGCTGTAATTCAACCTTTTTGGGATCGACAATTACAAATTTTAGTTCGCTTGGGTGCAATTTGTAAAGCAGAGAATTAATAATTGTATTTACACCTACTGATTTTCCCGCACCTGTAGATCCTGCAATAAGCAAATGAGGCATCTTGGCTAAATCAGCAATATAGACTTCTCCCGAAATTGTTTTTCCAAGACACATTGGTAGTTTTGAACTATTATTAACAAATTTGCTTGTATTTACAACATTTGCAAAACGCACCAAAGATCTATTCGAATTAGGAATCTCAATTCCAATTGTACCTTTGCCTGGAATTGGAGCAATAATTCTTATTCCTTTTGCTTTGAGAGCCATAGCCAAATCGTCGGCAAGACTTTCTATCCTGCTTATTTTTATACCGGGTGCCGGCACAAATTCATATTGGGTTACTACTGGTCCTGGTGTTACAGTAAGCCCTTCAATATAAATTTTAAATGTTTCTAGCTTTTCTTGTAAAATTCTGGCATTCATTTCAAGTTCTGCAGAATCTACATCTGTTTCATCCATTCGATTATCAAGCAGTTCCAACCCTAAAGGTTTAAATTTGATATTTTCATCATGAATATCCACTCCAAGTGGATTTCTAAAAACATCTTCATCGGGCTGGCGCTCGTTGACTGTTACTACCACAGCTTTACGAGAAATTCTTTCGCTGCTAACTTCGAGATCGACAGGCACATTAGGTAAAATTTCTGGTGGAGGAGGCTCAATAGCAGGCATCCTCTTTTCTGAATTAACCTTTTGAATTACTTGATTTATATCAACTTCATCATCTTCTTCTACATCATCTAAATAATGAAAATTGATATCAATTTTCTCTTCTTTATTTTTTTCGTCTCTATTTATAGTATTTTGATTTTCTTCAGCTTCAATTTTTTCAATTTGATCGATATTTGTAGTTTGATTTTTTTCATTTTTTTGTGTCGATTCATTCTCTTTGAACGAAACAAAAACTTCTTCTTCAGGATTTTTTATAGTTTTTGGTCTGAACACCGAAATGGCCTCTTGTGGAGAAGGCTCTTCAATTTTGTGTTGAGAAATTGATATTTTAGGTTTTATTGAAGGAGTAATTGGTACATCCAAAGCAACTTTTTCCTGTTTATCATTATTTCGTCTGATCAATACTGGAACATCTTGTTTGGGTTTAGTATCAATTATTGGTTCTATGCTGATACTTGTATCTTTAAAATCAGGCAAGCTTTCTTCACTTTGCTGCATATCTTCAGTAATTGATTCAGTATTATCAATTTCTTCGGCTTTGCTTTGTATTTTAGATTCTTCTATCTCCTTATCTTTAAATTCCTTAACTTTAGAAAATGCAATTTTAAGTTTACTTATCAGCCAGTTAAAGAATTTTGGAGTATGATGAATTAAATTTACTAATGCTCTAGATATTTTAAGTCTATTACCTGCAAGGATAGCAATAATAATCAAAGCAGTATAAACAAGGAAAGCACCAAAAGGACTTAGTAATTTGCTAAGCATAGTGCCCAAGAAAAGTCCAATTGTACCACTCCAAGACCTCGAAAAATCATTAAAAATGCTGAAATGAAATAAAGCACCCATCAACGAAGAAAACAAGGTCGCTAAAATCAGGAAATATGAAGTACTTTTTATAATCTTATCTTCGACTTCAATTTTTGAGTATATCGAAAGTCCCCATCTAAACAGAAAATAAGGTAGAATAATAATTGCATATCCAATAGTACCATTAATCAACATATTAGAAATGACAGCTCCGAACAGCCCTAACCAGTTATGAGTGGTATCAGCTTTAATTCTAATTTCAGAATCGGGAGAGAAAAGTCCGGAAAGCTCAGAAAAGCTCACATGAGCATTAGCTTCGTCTCGGGGAGTATAAGAAACCAAAGCTAATAAAAGCAATACAGAAAAAAGCATAAATAA
>JAUQWR010000552.1 GCA_030835065.1 Candidatus Kapaibacterium sp. | reverse complement strand
TAAAATTGAAACTTATCCAAATCTTTACACGTTATTTTTCAATAATCATTGCATGTCTTTGAAATATCAGTAAATATTGGTAGTTATGAGTTTTATTAATAATGAAATATTCTGAATATAATTGTCGAAAAAATAAGAACGAGCTAGGTATTAATAATCTCTTTCAATAAAGCATTAATATTATTATCAATAATACCACCATGGTAGCAAACAATTTTATTGGGATGTAATTCCAATATCCTATCAATACTTTTAATGCAATTTTCAAGGTCTAATGCAAATTCGGGATTGGCGATCATTAATTTGTTGTTTTCGAGAGCTAAAGCATCACCGGCAATAAATATCTTATTGAATTCATCAAACAAAGAAACATGACCAGGAGTGTGTCCTGGTGTTGCAATAATTTTTAAACCCGGTAGTATGTACTCTCCATCATTTACGCACTTATCAACATTGCAATTGTTTATTGAATTTAAATAATTTACAAAATATATACCTAATTCAAGATCTTCTCCACTGAGCTTTTGGTTAAATTCTTCTGCTTGGATTAATCTTAATGATTTTTTACTAGCATCTATATATGGAGCTTCGATTGATGAAGATAATATTTCAATATTTTTGTTAAGATTTTTTAGTTTATGCAGAGATCCTATATGATCATGATCGTGGTGAGTAATAAAGATTTTTGTAATATCTTTAATAGAAAATCCAAATCTATTTAATTGTTTTTCGATTTGAATATGCTGATCCGGATATCCTGTGTCGCATAGCAGCAAATTAGAGTCATCAAAAAAAATAACCGGATTTACAACTAAATGCTTTGTACCAAAAGTATTTTCTAAAGGTAATACACCGAAATTTAGCATTTTTCTCCTTTTCAACAATAAACAAATAAAATGAATATAGATATTAATTGACAAAATCGAATATGAAACAATAATATTACAATGATTCTTATTCGAATTAAATACTAATCCTTAATAATACCAAATATAGCTATTTTAAATTGCAGTGTTTTGTTGTCTTAAATAATTCAATTTTAATAATTGATAAAGCTCTTGTATGCACTTTATTAGATATTGAAATCAAATTTTGATATTGAAATTTTCAGAAGCAATTTTAAGTTCTTCCAAATTATTTTGCATACCTTTAGCCAAATTATTCTGAAAGTACTTCTTAAACAATCTAGGTAGAACACCTTGAAGGCTCTCCTCTACATTTACGATAGTAATGTCGTTATTTTGGATAAATACCCAATTGTGGATTGCGCTAGCGCCAAAAGTTTTGCCTGTCCAACCAAACATGGTTTTAGGTTTTATTGTATGTATTATTGAACGGAAAGAAATACCATTCGCTTTCCACTTGAAAGGAGTACCTTCATTTAACTTAGCCTCCAGGACTGATTCAGAGACACTTTTTTGCCATGTATGCCATTCATTTATTTCAGTTAATACATGCCATACTATATCAACCGGAGCATTTATCTCAATTGTGCCTTGAGATTTTACTGGTGCATTATTATTTATTTGAATATTCATTTTTACCTAACTTAAAAAATAAATTAATATATATATTGAAAAACAATAATATTAAAATTTATTAGTAAATATTGTAATTTTCAAAGTTTAAATAACGATACAATATGTAATAAATTATTGAAATAGAAAAGGACAAGCTGCAAGGCTTGCCCTTTTTATTCTTTTTTTTAAATGAAATATTAATAGAGTGCAACAGAGATAGCAATTAATTTTTTAATATTTTTCCGTCAATATGTTCATTGCCAAAAATCAATCTATAAAAATATGTACCTGGAGGTAAATCATTTCCATGTGAGTCTTTTCCATCCCATTTTAGTTGATAATTACCACCGGATATTCCATTATGCTCTGATCTACTTACAATATTCCCATCCAAACTGCTTATTTCAAGTATTAAAGAGTTTACTTGGCTAGTAAGAGGTATTTTGATTAAAATATTTACTGATTCACTAAATGGGTTAGGGAAGGAGTAACTTGCTAAACTAGGCTTGATATCTTGATCTTCGATTCCATTAGGTTCAGTATAAGTAAAGAGAGAAATTTTGTCCTTTATCTCTTCACCATTATCATCTGCCAAATATAGGTTGCATAATTGTGGTCTTGCGAAAGTTCCTAAAGTAAATAAATTGTCCCATTCACTATCAGTAAGCCGCTGGAAATCGAGTGTAGTAGTTTCATAATAACTCATAACCGCACCGGCATAAGAACGAAGCTTGCCTTCGGGTGTTTTTACTGTTATTATTGCAAGGTTTATAGGACCAGTACCGCCATGCTTGACGTAACCGACTTCATTGCCAAGTTCATCAGTAGGTGAAGTATGAAAATCGGCAGTTAGTTTTTCATTTACCAGACTTCTTGCTTCTAAACTGCCATTTCCACCAGGAACTAATGTAACAAAATTATCAATAAATAATTTTTCAAACCACCCAACAAGATTGACTGGGCAACCTTCATCAATGCTTATCATTGATTTTAAAAATATACTGTCTTTTGAGTCTAATAATTCGTTATTTAATTCTTTTATAGAAATCTTATGCAAATTTTCACACACATTAATCCAATTATCCATAAATTCTGTATATTTCGGTATTTTAGAAAAATATTTATTATGAATTGATTTCATTTTATTCATGCAATTATTAAGAATTTTATATACTTCGGGAGTTGGTTCCACAAATGAGTAAGGATAATTGCATAAATTATATTCAGTATAAGATTGCTTTGTATAGAGAATGAAATCATGACGTAATTCAATCCAGCTAGCAAGTTGTGTATTCATGTTTTTTTGTTGCCAAGCAGCAGTTTGCATAAATTCAGGTAAATATTTCCGCTCAAGTGGTGGATTCATTGATTTTATTGCATTAAGCCACAGTGTGTAGTATGATTTGTTCCAAAAATCACTATCGTAGGAATTTATTAAATATCTTAGTGCAGCAAGATTAGACGAATAATTGTACATTTGTAATTCTTTTGACAATAATTGTATGGCTGCATCATTGCCCAATGAAAACAAAATATCGAGTGTAGAAGGCAGCATACGCATTACTTTGGTATTATTGTATTTAATTTTGTCATATACTACATTTGCAGTAATAAAATTATCTATAGTAGGACCTTGCCCGAACAACATAAATATTGCAGGTGGCTCTGCAGATTTTGGATTAGAAGGATCAGACATTAATATATGCGAATTATACAACTGGCGTGATGAATTTAAGTTAAGAAGATCGCCTCGAAATTTTTCCATTACTGATTTATCTTCCAATTGGGATATATCAGTAATATTATTATCTTGCATCACTTGGTATATTTCTTTGATAGTCAGGTTGTCTTTGTAACCCATAAGAAAATCAATCATTGTATTTATTTTTTCATAAAATCCAAGAATAGAATTTTCATCGTCGGTGCTTCCTGATTCCATTATTACTTGTGAAATTAGGGCTGATAGCATTGTTTGCCTTACGATATCCGTATCAGTGGGTATGTAATCTGACGATTGATGTTGCGGTTTTGTAATATAAATATCTGTTCTACCGAACCATATCATTATTTTAAAATAATTTTTTAATACATTAGATGCAGTGTAATGACCTCTAGGTTTGAATTGGCTAAAATCAATCTTGCGTTTTACTGAATCTGAAAACAACTTGTAATCGAGTAATTTTTGATTATCAATTTTGATTACTAGTTTTTCAGATTTTGATTTATTTTCAACAAATGCAGGCTCAATCGACCAATAACGGGTATTAATGTATGCTGGTACTGAAAAGTATAAATCCATATCTTTAAGAACTTGTAAATATAATTCACTTTTATCTGTGCTTTGATCTTTTAAAATTTTAATTTTGTTATTTATACCTTTAAAAAAATTATTAAAGTTGAAATTTTGAGTAAGCAAAGATTCTTCATAAAATTTGAAAATTTTATCGAATGAATAGTGAAAAGCATGGAGCATTACATCGGTAGAAATATAAGCGGGCATATCTTTGTAATAAATATTTAAATAGGCTTCTTGAAAATTAATGAACTTATATCTGTCGGTAACCATAAATCCGTTTTTATTCATCAATTCTCTTTC
>JAUQWR010000551.1 GCA_030835065.1 Candidatus Kapaibacterium sp. | reverse complement strand
ACATCATCGTCGGAAATTAGCTTTTTTGAGTCTTCGAGTAATTTTTTAAATAAGCCATAACGCTTAGCCACTTCCCAAAAGCCTACAACAGAAATTGAGCTTAAAGGAATAATAGATTTTAATCCTTGGCTAATCATATTATCGCCACCGATACCAATAAATTGAATATCCGGAATGAGATTCTTAAGGCTGGACATTAGCCTAGCCGCATGAATATCTCCGGAAACATCACCGGCGGAAATAAAAATTTTAGGCATTATTTAGTAACCCTTCTCCAAAAACTTGAAGAAAACTTTGGATCGATATATTTAGAGAATTCAATCCATTCAGGATAAAAAACTTTAAAGTTTTCTGCACTCATTCTGGCATCTTTAGCAGGATAGAGCACACCACCATAGTCTCTTATCAATTTATCACATTCATCAGCAAATGCCAAAGTTTTGCTTCCCATCCTAAAATCAACAGCCATAGTAACACCTGGGCGAGGAAATGAGAGCATACCCGGTGATTTAATACTTCCGAATGTTTTTAACACAGTAAGAAATGACGAAAGCCCAGATTCTGTAATTTTTCTAAGTATTGTTTTTATACCTTTAAGCTCATTTCCAAAAGGAATTACAAATTGATATTGTATAAATCCATTTTTGCCATAGGCTTTGTTCCAATCATAAACTGCATCAAGAGGATAGAAAAATGGATTAAAATGAGAAATTTGCTTTACAACTTTAGGAATTTGTTTGGAATAGTAAAGCGAATTAAATGCCTTTACTGATAAACCATTGATAAATGGAGCATCCAAAGGAAAAGTGATTGCTTTATCTTTGGGTAGAGTGGGTATATCATGAATGCTTGGATCGGCTTGATTGCCTCTGTTAAAAATTCCTCTGCCAAAGTTTGAGCCTTGTGAAGTAGTGTCGATCCAAGACACAGTAAAATCATAGGTATGTTCAGATTCGGCATTAATTTCGAAGAATTCTTCAATTGATTTAAATTTTATTGATTCTGTAGCAAAGAAAGCAGTGGGGCTTTTCAAGAGTCTAAATTCTGCCCAAGTAATAATCCCGGTAAGACCTAAGCCACCAATTGTAGCCGCAAATAATTCTTTGTTTTCATTAGGCGAACATATAAGGCGCGAACCATCAGAGCGTACTAATTCGAAAGAATTCAAATGGTAGCCAAAAGTACCGCCTTTGTGGTGATTCTTGCCATGAACATCATTTGCAATTGCACCACCTACTGTAATAAGTTTTGTACCAGGAGTAGATGCAAGGAACCAACCATGAGGAACAACAAAATTGAGAATTTCGGCAAGAGTGACGCCAGACTCGACTTTAATAATACCATTAATTTTATCGAAGGCAATAATTTTATTTAATCCTCTGCAATCGACAAGCAAACCGTTTTCATTCAGACAGCTGTCGCCATAGCTTTTACCTAAACCATAGGGAAGAATACTAATATCTGTATCTGAAAAAACCGGAATTTCATCTCTCCAAAATAATTTAGATACTTTAGAAGGACTTAGAATAGGATATCTGCCCCAAGATTTATAATTCGAATAGATCATAATGATGCCCCCAACACAATTATGAATATAATTGCACCAATAATATAGCTTGCGGGATCTTTTCCGGCAAATACAATTGGATCGTCATTCATTTCGCCTCGATGTGCTTTGAACCAAATGCGAAGTATTCCAAATAGTAGAAGTGGTGCAACTAAATAGAGTAGGTGTGGATTTTTATATAAAAAAGTAATTTCTTTGCTGTTGATATATAGAGCAAATACCAAAACAGAAAGTAGTCCACTTGTAGTACCAATAGACAATAACAAATCGGCATCGCTTGTAAGATAACCTCTGCCGGCAGTTTTTGTTCTATTTTCCTGCTTCATAACCAAAAGTTCAGTGTAACGTTTTACAACAGCCAGGCTGAAGAAAATAAACATAGAAAATGCCATCAACCAAGGTGAGGATGGAACACCTGCTACAACCGCACCGGCAAATAACCTGATTGTATAAAGCATTGATAAAATTATAATATCAAAAATATGAATTCGCTTAAGTAAGAAAGAATAAGCAGTTGTAAGCCCAAAATATGACCAAATAACAGCATTAAACTGCCAATTCAAAAATGCAGCACTCAAACCAAAGCCTAACAATAGCAACATAGGAGCCAGAGTGAAACCTATAGTAAGTGGCAATTGACCTGAAGCAAAAGGGCGTCTGCATTTTCGTGGATGAGATCTGTCAGAATTCAAATCTAGTAAGTCATTTACAACATAAACTGATGAAGCAATAAATCCAAAAGAAAAAAATGCAATAAGTAATTGTGTAATTAAAGAAAAATCTGGAGTTTTGTGTGCCATGAGTACTGGCAAAAATATCAAAGTATTTTTGACCCATTGATATACTCTGATTTCCTTAATTAATAGCTTTATTTTGTTAGATTTATTTTTAAAGACATGCTTTACATTGCCAAATTTATTTGCTTGATCTAAAATTTTCTTTTTGGGATTGACTAAATAAGCAAACCTGGATTTTTCGAAAACAGGAATATCGGCTTTGCTATCGCCCATATAGTCGAAGCCTTTTTCGCCGAAAAGTTTTATAAGTCTATCTCTTTTATGTTCAGCTCTAAGGTTAATACCATTTTCAGAGCCAATAATATCATCAAAAATGCCTAAACTCTCTGCAACGTTGACTGCAATATCAGCTTGAGAAGCAGTGGCTAAAATAATTTTTCTGCCCTTGCTATGCTCTTTAGTCAAAAATTCTAAAACATTGTCATTGAATGGCAAAGATTCATAAACTGGAACAGCAATTTTATGAATTTGATTTTTAAAATAGAGTTTACCTTTGAGTATCCAAAATGGGAGAATAAAAATAAACCAAGGTTTAAGTTTAATAAGAATAAGAGCAGATTCCATAAGAGTATCTGTGGCAATCAAAGTGCCGTCCAGATCGACGCATAATGGAATATTATTATTTGCTTCTACATCAATTCCTGCCTTAATAGCCATTTCCTTAATATGAAAAGTTAATATATCAATCTTTACAAATTAATATATTTTTCTGAAAGTAGCAAAAGTCAAAATTAATTAAGATTATAAAGAAAAATTGATAGAATTATTTGCTACTCAATAGGCTATTACAAAAATTAATTCATTAGAATTCATAGTATTAATAATCAAAAATTCATAATTTAATCTCGACAAACAGCTCTGTTTCTGGACTATAAAATTTAAAATTCATAATTCTGGCTAACCTAAGTGAAATAAAAATAAAATGTTTAATTGAATGAAAATGTTTTAATATTAAAAAAACATTTCGTAATTTTGCATATTAAGGTTGTATAATTAGAAAAAAAATCGAAGTGCATAGACCGATAAAAACGATTCAAAAAGAATCGGAGCTAAAGCTTAGGGAAATGAGACTGCCAACATTAGATTTGGCGAGATTTTGTGCAATGTTTATGATGATGATGGGGCACAGTGTTTTTGCTCTTACTTCTCCTGCAGCTATCAATATGAATGATCCGTTTTGGATGATTTGGGAATTTTTGAGAGGTATGACTGCTCCTTTGTTTTTGACAGTATCTGGCATAGTACATGTTTTTGCTAATAAGCGAGACGAATCCGGACTATTGCCCAAAAATGTTGTTAAGAAAAGAATCAAAACTGCACTTATGCTATTAGGAGTTGGCTATTTGCTAGTATTTCCTGTAGCTCGAATATATGATTTGCCATTCTTATCTCAAGAAGCATGGAAATTATTTTTCCAGGTTAATGTTCTTCAGATGTTTGGTATATCTTTGTTGTTGTTGTTAGTATTGAATATAATATCAAAAACTGAGCAAAGGCTAATGAAATGGTCTTTGATTATTGGTTTGTCAATATTCTTTGCAACTCCATTAGTTCAAATGGTAAATTGGTTTGGTTTTATGCCAGAATTTGCAGGAGCATATTTATCTTTGGCACATGGATCTTTATTCCCGATATTTCCATTTAGCGGCTTTATTTTTATTGGTACTTTCATGGGATTATTGCTTAAAAAGCAAGCCGTCGAAGATAGAACTAATTTTATTATAAATAGATTTTATTTGTTTGGTGCTTTATTCATGATAGTAGGCATTCCGCTTTTCGTATGGATAAGCAAAATGCCTGTAGCCAATTTTGATATTTGGAAAGTAAGTCCAGGGCTTATTTTGATTAGAGCTGGTTTCGTTTTGATGCTTCTCTCGGGCTTTGGATTGCTTTATAAAGCAACAAGAGGAATTTCTAAGTACTATTCATTGTTTGGTAAAAGAGCCATATATATTTATGTTATACACTTGATTTTAATATACGGCTCGCCAATTACACCCGGATTTGAAACTTTTTATAAATTGAGTCTTAGCCCGGAATACGGTTTTGTATGTGCAGCTATCATAGTAGCTTCTACTCTATTGATTACATATTTGTATGATAGAAGCGTTAATAGCAAAAACAAAGCAAAAATATTCTACAAATACGCTCTTACAGCTTATTTAATCTACGTATTGTTTATCTAAATTTATTTTACATTACCACCTATATAGTCGAAAAGATATTTATTTTCGACTTTTAGGTTTTCTATTTGGACCTTGACTGCATCGCCAATCGAAACTATACCAACTAAAATATCATTTTGAATAACAGGTAAGTGTCTTATTCTATTGCTAGTCATAATAGATTCAATATACGAAAGTTCGTCTTCGGGTTCTACTATGATTACATTTTTTGTCATAGCATCCTTAATGAGCAGTTCATTAATCAGTGTAGCATCTTTGTTAAGCAGTTTGATATAATCTCTTTCAGAAATAATTCCAACAACTTTGCCATCAGCATTCAATACAATTAAAGCACCAATGTTATTATTTGCTAAGATTTTAAGTCCTTCGGCAACAGAATTATTTTCACCGATTGTAAATACATGTGGACCTTTTTTTGCAAGAATATCTTTAACTTTCATTTCAATAACTCCATTAAATAGTTTTCTAAATATTCGATTTAATTATTAAAATATTTTGTCGAGCCTAAAAATGATGAAATTCCATAAAAAATTACTAATTTAGTAACCAATCATCTGCTGAAGTGTTTATTAATAAACTTTTTATTAATAATATCGTCTAAAATGGAAAATTAAGGAGAGTAAAATGAGAAGATTTGTTTTATTAATGATATTATTAAGTATAGTAAGTATCGACACAAATATATATGCTCAATTTGGTAAAAACTTAGTTCAATATCAAGAGTTTAAGTGGAAGTATATTGAATCTGATCATTTTACAATATATTACAACGAAGGTTCTAAATACTTAGCCGAGTTTGCTGCAATTGAAGCAGAAATTTCTTTGTTATCGGTACAAAAAACTTTGAATTATGATATCACAAAACGTATCCCAATGGTAGTTTATGATACTCATAATGAATTTCAGCAGACAAACGTTGTGTCCAGCTTTATGCCCGAAGGTGTAGGTGGTGTTACAGAATTGTTTAAAAATCGCGTAGTGGTGCCTTTCCAAGGCGATTATTCGCAGTTTAGACATGTTATCCATCATGAATT
>JAUQWR010000550.1 GCA_030835065.1 Candidatus Kapaibacterium sp. | reverse complement strand
GAGAATACTAATAAAAATAATTGCTAATGCTACGATGCTAAAATTCTTCTGAATAAATTCTAATCTACCGAAGAAGTATCCAGCATAAACAAAAATTGCAACCCAAACAATACCACCAACAACATTATAAGTGATAAATTTTGAATAAGTCATAGACCCGACACCGGCTACAAATGGAGCAAATGTTCTTACAATAGGAACAAATCTGGCAATGATAATAGTTTTTCCACCATGTTTTTCGTAGAATTGATGTGTTTTGTCTAAATGTTCTTTTTTCAGGAATCGATAATTTTTACTAAAGACTTTCGGACCAATATAATGCCCGATAGTGTAATTGACAGTATCACCCAAAATAGCAGCAATTGCTAAAAGCAAAAACATAAGATGTGGGTCTAAAGCTCCTAAAGCAGCAAAAGAACCAGCCGCAAAAAGCAAAGAATCGCCTGGCAAGAATGGAGTAACCACTAATCCGGTTTCACAGAAAATCACTATGAATAGAATTATATAGGTCCATGTGCCATAATCTCTGATTATTTCTCCCAAATATTTATCGATATGTAGAAATATATCGATAAGATGTTTTATCCACTCAAAATCCATACAAATTCCTTTTTTTTATTTACAAAGCAACAAAGATATGAAAAATGCTTTACTCAGCAAAGAGAAAAGCATTAGAATATACATTTAAGCAATATTGTTAATTGTATTATTTTTCCATGATTTATATAAGTCTACCAACTCGCTTAGTATCATAGCCGTAGCGCCCCACAATGGAGTAGTAGAATGTACATCCCAAAAAGGGAAATCGACTAGATATTTGTCGAGCATTCTCTTTTCAGTTTTTAGCAGATTATCATTAGAAATCGATTCCAAGCTAATATAGAAGGTTTCTTCTACCTCATCAGGATTAATGTGCAATTCAGGTTTTGAGTCGAGATATGCAATCACCGGTTGGATTAAATTATTAGAAGGCGGAACAAATAGTTTGCTTAGCTGCCCAATAATGTGTTTTTCTTTAATAATTATGCCTGTTTCTTCAAATGTTTCTCTAATTGCAGTTTGAATTGGATTTTCGTTTTTTTCGGCTCTCCCACCTGGGAAACTAATTTGCCCACTATGAGATTTAATAATTGAACTTCTCAAAGTGAGTAATATTTCTGGATTGACTTTATCTATAAGAATCACCATCACAGAGCTGCTTTTGAAATTATCACCTGGAGTGAAATTTCTGAAAGGCTTGTCGTCCACACTCGGAGCCATTTTGATATGGGCTTCGAATCCTGGCAATGGCTCTTTTAATCTATATTTCAAATGCTCAATAAAAGTCATTTATAATTAAACCAAATTTGAAAAAATAATTAAGTATGAAGACGAAATTAAATATGATTAATTTAATTATTAATGGGAAATTGAAACTTTATTTATAAAAATACATAATATATATTTATAAAGTCGAATTTATAAAATAAATTTACTAATTTGCGTCTGCAAATTGTTGTTATTTAAACTAATCAGATTTGTGATTTATGGCGAACGAATTCAATGATACCGCATTAGTTGCGGAATTATCCAAATCAATAAAAAAAGTAGAAACCGAAATACATAAAGTAATAATCGGTCAGGATAAAATTATAGAACAATTGATTGTATCTCTATTTGCAAAAGGGCATTGCTTGTTGATAGGTGTTCCCGGATTGGCAAAGACATTGCTGATAAGAACTTTATCAAAAGCATTAGATCTGAAATTTAGTCGAATTCAGTTTACACCTGACTTGATGCCAGGAGATATTAGCGGAACCGACGTAATCGAAGAAAATATGAGTACAGGCAAAAAGGATTTTCGATTTGTTGCCGGTCCTATTTTTGCAAATATTGTATTGGCAGACGAAATTAACCGTACTCCTCCAAAAACTCAATCGGCACTGCTCCAAGCTATGGAAGAGCACGAGGTAACTGCTGCTGGTGCTACTTATAAACTTGAGGAGCCTTTCTTTGTTTTGGCTACCCAAAATCCAATCGAACAAGAAGGTACTTATCCGCTTCCAGAAGCTCAATTAGACAGATTTATGTTTAATATTTGGCTGGATTATCCGAGCTTGGCAGAAGAGGTGGAAATTGTAAGAACAACTACTGCTGAACATAAACCAGAAGTACATAAAGTGCTGAATGCATCAGAAATTATAAAATTTCAAGAATTAATTCGTAGGGTGCCTGTAGCAGATAATGTGCTCGAATTTGCAGTTAAATTAGTTAGAGCAACACGCCCTGCAGAAACTCAGCATCAGTTTATTAAAGATTTTATTAATTATGGTGCAGGTCCACGCGCCTCGCAATATTTGGTTTTAGGTGCTAAGTCCAGAGCTGCTATCAATGGTAAATTCACTCCGGATATAGACGATGTGAAATATGTTGCTGAATCTGTTTTGCGTCATCGCATTGTTACTAATTTTAATGCTGAAGCTGATAATATTAGTCCTAATGAAATTATACTCAGACTTGTTGAATCAATGAAATAAATAATTTCAACGAAATATACAAAAACACCCCAAAGATTTAGTGATTTTTGGGGTGTTTATATTTTGGGGCTTATGATTTTTTTGAAATGCAAATCACAAACCTTATTTATTAAACAGTATTAGGTTTTAGAATATTCAAATTATTAATCTAATAATTTTAATTTAGTGACTGATTGGTTGAGCATTGTCATTTCAATTTTCTTACCGGTAAAAGCCATTGACATTTTGAAGTTTGTATTAATTTTTGTATAAAGAGCATTGAAGATTTTGGAGTTAAAAATCATTTCTCCTGTTCCAGAGCCTGAAAATTTCATATCAATAAGTTTTTCACCATTTCCAACAAAGTCTTGTTTGACATCAAAATATGCCAATCCGTTTTCGATTTTATTAAGTTTATACCGACTAATTACATTTGCTTCAAAATTAAAAAAGCCTAATGGTAATTTCATTGGGCTTTCCATCATAAATTGATCGGCAACCTTTAAATATTTTTCAGGGTATTCTGCTCCTAATTCAAAGTTGAGCATAGTATTTTTAAAGATATCGATTATTGTATTGTCTTTATTGGGCATTATGATAGAATCAATTTGAGAGATTTTTTGACCTTTCATTCTACCATAAATTTTACAACTGTCTAAATAGCCATCAATAGAATCAATTTTGCTCCCAATAATTCTATATGTTTTAAATTGTTTATATTCTAAAATAAAATCAATTTCTGAATTAATTTCTGTTCCAGTTTTTAATGTATAATGCATCAAGATAGAATTTTTGATATTGTTTGCCAAAACATCATAATCAGTTTTTTCTTTATTATCTTCTTGGATAGTATTGCTTATTGTTTCAGTAATATGATTTATTTCGAAATCATAAGTTTTGTTTTCTAATAATTTTACCTTAAAATATATACTATCGGTTTGTGCTGATACATTAGTGCTGATAATCATTACTAGGATAAATAGCCAGAAAAATTGTTTCATAATTATTCCTTTTTATAAAAATATAAGAAAATATTTGTAAAAATATGTAATTTTTGAAAAGAAAAAAAGACAAAAGGATTGGAAGAATTATGAATGAACAAAACAAGCTTTGGACAAGAAATTTTTTACTTTTAGCAATAGCAAATTTATTAATGGCAATTAGTTTTTATTTTTTGTTGCCCAGCCTGCCTACATTTATAGTAAATGAGCTTGGTCAGAATAAAAGCAATGTGGGGCTTGCATTAGCAGCTTATACATTGAGTGCTTTGTTAATAAGACCATTAGCAGGAAAAATGCTCGATAACTATGGCAGGAAAGCGATTTTTATTTTAAGTTTTATAATTTTTTCGTTGTCATTTGGGCTTTATGCACTGGTTGGTGGATTTATTGTTTTGTTGATTTTGAGGTTATTTCACGGTCTATCGTGGGGTATTACTACTACAGGTGGATCTACACTATTAATTGATATATTAGCACCCGAAAAAAGAGGCGAAGGAATTGGAATATATGGTCTTTCGTGGACAATTGCGATGGCTATTGGTCCGGTTATTGCCCAATCAATTGTTCCTATGTATGGATACCAATTTCTGTTTGTTACGGGAATGGTATTAGCCTTGTTTGGTTTTGTATTGACACTATTTATAAAATATCCAGAATTTAAGCCAAATAATTCAGTTAAGAAAGCAAACGGATTAATAGAGAAACGAGTAATATCTATTGCTGCTCTGCAATTATTATTCGGCATCTGCTATGGAGCAGTAGTATCCTATGTAACAATATATCAACAAGAGTTAGCAATACAAGACAAGGGTTTGTTTTTTATTATATTGGCAGCAGGGATCGCAATCTCGAGAATAAGTTCTGGTAAAATATTTGACCAGCAAGGTCCTAATAGAATACTTGGCTTTGGTTTTTCGTTTATGGCGATTGGATTATTATTATTAGCATTATCAAATAATTATATCTTTTTCTATTTGTCATCAATATTATTAGGATTTGGGGCAGGAGTGATGATGCCTACATTTCAAGCTATGGCAAATAATATGGTTGATAAATATTCGAGAGGTGCGGCTAATGCAACAGTAATAACTGCATTTGATTTAGGAATAGGTGGAGGTTCAATAATTGTTGGACTATTATCTGATTGGTTTTCAATTAGTTTTTCATATATAATATGTTCGATAATAATGATATTTGCATTTGTAATTTTCAAATTTAAAGTAATTAGGACTTATGAAAAAAACAGATTGATTGAGAGTTGATTATTGAATTTAATTTAAAATAAAATTAAGATAAAATAAGCTATAAAAAAACGAATTTTAAGCGAAACTAAAAGAAAAAAGATGTTTTTTTCTAAAAATATTATTATATTAAGTGTGTAATTTTTTGCACATGGGGTGAAACATTATAGAGGTATCATGTTTACAGCTTTAGTAGCAGGCACTGTGATAGCATTTGTTCTGGCTATTTTGCCGGGACCGGTAGCAGTATCGGCAATGAAGATGGGGATTTCGAAAGGCATTAAACCGGCGGTATATTTAGCCGGTGGTTCTGGCTTTATCGATTTCTTCTTTTCGCTTATAGCTATGTTTGCTACTTCTATTGTTTATGCTTCTGCCAGCGATTTTACTTCTCGCCATCCTTTGCTTACTTTTTTCCTTCAAATTTTTATTGTTGTGCTTTTTGTTGTAATTGGTGTAATCAATTTAAAAAAGAAAAAAGATAGGGAAGCTGAGATCGAAGAAGCTGAAATGTCTAAAGCTTCATTGTTTTTGGCTAATCTAAAAGACAAAGGTCCGTTTTTTGTTGGATTGGGAGTAGCTGCTGCCAATTTAGCAAATCCTTCTTTTTTGCCTTCTTTGGCTTATATTGGAATGCAAGTTCATCAATGGCACATTTTTGATAATACTTCTCTAAATAACTTCATTTTCTCTTTTGGTTTTGGTTTAGGCAATTTTCTTTGGCTTTATGTTTTAGCTAATATAGTTGTAAGGCTTAAATCCAGAATGCCCGAAAATTTTATTTGGCGTATTAGACAATTTGCCGGTATTACCTTTTTGAGTTTTGGCGGTATTTTGGGCTATCGCATTCTTAAAATTACTCCTTGGTCAGATATTCTTAGAATAGTTTTTGCTTTTTAATTCAGCTTTTTTGTTTATTAGTAAATTTACTTATTCATGCAAATGTTTGAATTCCTATTTTTGCATTTAGTTGTTTCTGAACGAAAAAAAATCTTTTAATTTTTTTCAAAAAGTTCGAAATAATTAAAGTTTTGATTTGTCTTGTTTTATACCAAACAGTGACCAAAACGAATATTGACATTTCCATTAACGGAAAATCACAGTCGTCGCATAAGTAGTTGAATTTCAACGATAAGGGCGTATCTTGACGTCTTGATATTAACATGTGATGTGGAAAAAATAACTCGTCATAAAAAGTGTTTTTTATGATTTTTTTTATAAATTGAAACTCAATTTTTTTGAAAAGAGGGGAAACTTATGAGCGAAAATAATTCATCTTCGCGCTCAGGATTGGCAATATTAGGCGTAAGCTTAGCTTTGGGTTTAATTGTTGCTGCGTTGATTCTCGGTGGGGCTTTTAAGTCTCTTAAAAAGTATGATCAATACCTTTACGTTAAAGGATATGCCGAAAAAGAAATCACTAGCGATCTTGCTGTTTGGAGACTTTCTTTTTCAATATCTACACTCGATCTGGCTTCCGGCTATGATAAAGTGCAAAAGGATATTCAGAGAATTTCTTCTTATCTCGAATCGAAAGGTATTGCAAAAAACCAAATTGAAGTGAATTCTATAAATACTATGGTCAATTATAGAGTAAATTCCGATGGCATTTCTACTGGCCAGCGCGAAGGTTTTACTTTAGAACAAACTATTGTAATTACTTCAAAAAATGTCGAATTGATAAACAAGACATCTAAAGAAGTTACTGAATTGATTAGAGAAGGTATAGAGCTTCAATCTATGCCACCTGAATATTATTTTACTAAACTTAATGATATGAAGGTGCAGATGATTGGCGAAGCTTCGAAGGATGCTAAAAAACGTGCCGAACAATTGGCTAACAATACTGGATCGAGTGTTGGAGGATTGAAATCGGCTGAGCAAGGAGTTTTCCAAATTACACCTTTGCATTCTACTGAAGTTTCTGACTTTGGCTCTTACGATTTGTCTTCGATTAAAAAGTCGATTAAAGCTGTTGTAACTATGCAGTATTATATAGATTAATTAAATTTCGAGCTGTTCATAATTATGTGAGCAGCTCCTTTTAATCTCTAATTTAGTGAATTGATAATTTTCGGTATGCCGATGATTATCAATGTACTAAAATAATCAAAACAATAAGCGGTGAAAGATGAAAATACAAAGAAAATTCACTCGGGACGGAGTAAGTCCTTACGATATGTTTAAATTTACAAATCGGACATCTGTACTTAGAAATCCAGATGGTTCGGTTGTATTTCAAATGGATAATGTCGAAGTACCTGTCTTTTGGTCGCAAATGGCTACAGATATTTTGGCTCAAAAATATTTTAGAAAAACGGGTGTGCCACAGTATGATGACTTAGGCAAACCAATATTAGATGAAAATGGAAATCAGAAATTAGGAAGCGAAAATTCTTTAAAGCAAGTAGTCAATCGCATGGCTGGTGCCTGGAGATGGTGGGGCGAGCAATATGGCTACTTTAGCTCTCAAGAAGACGCTCAAATATTTTACGAAGAATTGGTGTTTATGCTTATAAACCAAATGGCTGCACCAAATTCTCCTCAATGGTTTAATACCGGATTGGCTTATGCTTACGATATAACCGGTAAGAAACAAGGGCACTTTTTTGTTGATCCTGAAACCGGAAAACTCAAAGAATCTTCGGATGCTTATACCAGACCACAGCCTCATGCTTGTTTTATTCAATCTATCGATGATGACTTATTGAGCGAAGGCGGTATTTTTGATCTTTTAACTAGAGAAGCTAGAATTTTTAAATTTGGTTCGGGTACCGGAACTAATTTTTCGCAATTGAGAGGCGAGGGCGAGCCACTGTCGGGGGGTGGTATTTCTTCTGGTTTGATGAGTTTCCTTAAAATAT
>JAUQWR010000549.1 GCA_030835065.1 Candidatus Kapaibacterium sp. | reverse complement strand
GAAACAAATATTGAAATTGAAGATATGCTGCTTCAAAGGCTTTATCGAGTATCTTCAATGGCTTCTCATTTAGATAATGATTTGATTAATAAGCGTATCACTTCAAATAACATATCAAAATCTTATGGCATTGATTATCTTTGGATTTTTGATAATAATTCAAAATGCTTATTTGCTAATTCTTCGAAACAATTTATTCCTGATAAAGAATTATATGAAGAGATTTTTCAAGACTCAGATGATGTTGAATTAGGTTTTAGAACTCTTGATAATGGGGAAGAAGCATTTCTTACTGCACGCAAAAGAATTGGTGGCAATGGTATTATCATAAGCGGATTTTCGATTGATAATATTATGCAATTTAGAATGAAAATTGGTATTGGAAAAAAAATTAAAGATATTGCAAAGGATTCCGGCGTGGTTTATTGTGTTTTGCAAGACAAAGAAGGAATTATTGCTGCTTCGGATAGGGTTTCTGAATTAAACTCTATTTTGAATGATACTTTTCTCTTGAAATCTATAAATCATAATCTAAAACGAACTCGTGTTATTGAATTTCATTCTAATCCTGTTTTTGAAGCTGTGGCTCCTGTCAGTACTGATAATAATCAAATGCTGATTAGAATTGGTTTATCTATGTCAAAAATTGAAAGTATCCGACAAGAATCTATGATAAGAACTATTATTCTTGGTTCTGTAATTGCTTTTGTGGGTTTTCTTGGTTTTGTTTTGGCATTTTTCCGACAAAAGGCTAAACGTCAGTTAAAAGAAATTGAAGAACTAAACTTATATTCTGATTATATTCTTAATTCGATTAATGATCCAGTTCTGGTTTTTGATAGAAATATGCTTCTTATCATGTTTAATTATCCTGCTGTAGAATTGTTTTCGAATATTTCTAATTTGCTGATAGGAACAGATTATAATAATATATTTATTAATGATGAACTAAATCTTAAAGAATTTTTGCAAACAGGATTTTCCAGAACCTTTAGAGAAAATTCTGCATTAAAATCAAATGGTGAAAAGATTTATTATAATAATAGTATTTCTATTATTGAATCAGCTAATAGAGAGAATGATAAAATTGTTTGTGTAATTAAAGACCTTACTGATATTAAAAAATCACAAGATTTAAGTTATAGAAATGAAAAGTTGGAAGCAACCGGTAAGCTTGCTGCAGCAGTTGCACACGAAATTCGAAATCCACTTAATGCTATCAATATGATTGCACAAAGATTTGAGTATGAATTTGAACCTAAGTCAGATGCTGAGAATTATAATAAATTGGTGAGAACTATAAGAAATGAATCTCAAAGATTAAATAAAATCATTAGTGATTTTTTAGAATATAGCAAGCCAGATGTATATAATTTTAAAAAAGTTAAGCTTTGTGACCTGATGGAAGATGTTTCATCAATTCTTGTTCATAATATTAAAGAGAGCAATATAGATTTTCAGTATTACTGTGATGATAATATAGTACTGGATTTAGATAAAGATAAGTTCAAACAGGCTATTATAAATTTAGGAATTAATGCTATAGAAGCAATGCCTGATGGAGGTAGTCTTATAATCAAGAGTTTTAAAGATAAAGAAGATTATTTGATAAGCATTCAAGATAGTGGAACTGGAATTAGTCCTGATATTGAAAATAAAGTATTTGATTTATACTTCACTACAAAAAGCAAAGGTAATGGTCTTGGGCTTGCAATTGTTCAAAAAATTATCAATGCTCATAATGCGGAATTAACTTTTGTTTCTAATCTTGGATTTAAAGGAACCAGATTTGAAATTAGATTTAAAGTTTAGTAGGAGATTGTTTCAAAAAAAACAAACTGCTCAAATGTAATTAAGAATGTAAATTAGAGACAGGTCTGAAACCTTATTCTTGAGTTTGGCATTTTTGACTAGACACAAAAAAGAAAGACAGGTCTGAGACCTGTCAATACAGAAAAAAAGGATTTTTGAAAGCCATCTCAATTCTATTTTGAGAAAACTGCATTCCTCAAAAAATCAATTTGAAGATATTATTAGCTTTTATTATTCAAAAATTTGCAGAATGAAAGCAGTTTTTCTTCTTCAAACATATTAGCTTGCAATTGCATACCAATAGGGAATCCAGATTCTGAATTGCCAGCTGGAATTGAAATAGCTGGAATTCCTGCTAGATTGGCAGAAGTAGTAAAAAAGTCAGACAAATACATTGAAATAGGATCTTTAGTCTTTTCATTCTTTTTGAAAGCAGCAGTAGGTGTAGTTGGTAAGAACACAAAATCAACCTGACTGAATATTTCATTATAATTATTTTGAATCATTCTTCTTGCTTGTTGAGCTTTTTTGTAATAAGCATCGTAATATCCGGAAGAAAGCACATAAGTGCCAAGCATAATTCTGCGTTTCACTTCCTCGCCAAAACCTTGAGAGCGCGAAGCAGTAATTATGTCGTTTGTTTCATTTTCATTAGCTCTAAAACCATATCTAACACCGTCAAATCTCGCTAAATTTGAAGAAGCTTCGGCGGTTGCCAATATATAATATGTTGGAATCCAAGCTTGCATATTATCAAATTTAATAGTCTTAAGTTCAAAGCCAAGAGTTTTTAGTTGTTCTAAATATTGATTATAAACTTTAAGTACTTCAGGAGAGCAATCAGCTAAATCCGAGTCGGGTAAAATACCAATTCTGACATTATTGAAATCATTGCAGATATTAGGCAAAGTATTTGTAGAAGGCATTTGAGCACAAGTAGAGTCATGCTCATCAACGCCAGAAATAACATCCAAAAGTAAAGATGAATCATGGATATCATTAGAAAAAATACCAATTTGGTCTAAAGAACTAGCAAATGCAACTAAACCATATCTGGAAATTCTTCCATAGGTAGGTTTTAGTCCATAATTGCCACAAAAAGCAGCAGGCTGGCGAATAGATCCACCAGTATCCGAACCTAAAGCAACATGTGCCAATCCTGCAGCAACTGCAACAGCTGATCCACCAGAAGACCCACCAGGAACATATTCCTGGTTTAGAGGATGACTAACAGGACCAAAGAAAGAAGTTTCGTTAGAAGATCCCATTGCAAATTCATCTAAGTTTGTCTTGCCGA
>JAUQWR010000548.1 GCA_030835065.1 Candidatus Kapaibacterium sp. | reverse complement strand
AGATAATACCTTAAGAGGCAGCCTTGGGGCTGCCTCTTTTTTTTTAATTTGTTACTTTTATTAGCTTTTCGAATTCTTCTGATTTAAAGTAAAGTAAATATATCGATTTTGATTTGTTTGCCATATCAATATCAATTAAGTTGTCTCCAGTACTTACCCTAAACTCTTCCCTATTTAATTCACGCCCTTCAATATCATAAATTTTGATATTTATTATTCTTTCTGCTTCACTTCTAAGGTTTAGTAATATCTTATTATTTCTGGAATATGCTGATTTTATTTCCAAACCTTGGTTTGCTTCATATACATCAGAACTCAATTCAATTTGGAAATTCCAGATTTCAGACCAATCAGAACTATCTCCATATTCATTAATAAATTTTAGTTTCCAATTAATGTAATCGCCTTCGACCAAATCTTTTAAAACATAAGATGTTTCAGTATTTAATTCTATTAATTTGCTGAAACTACCTTCGATTGATAAAAGAGTTTTTACAGCCTTATCATTATTTGCCCATGAAAGTGTTACATCTTGAAGCTCTTTGTATTTGGTATTATTAGCAGGAGCTGATAATACCGGTTTCTCCGGCTTAATTGTTTTAATACTAAATCCATTAGCTTCAGACCATTCTGTTTCGCTATCGCCTAATTTGGCTTTAACCCTGCATGCTAGGGTTTTAGATGGAAACTTGTCTGTGACTTCAATAGATGTTTTACCACTAACCTTATACTCTTTAATTAAATCTAAATTTTCCCAGCTTGGGTCGCTTGTTACTTGTGCAGTATATTCAATTTCAGAATTTGGTTCAAATTTAATTAGCGACTTTGACAAAGCATCTGTCCATTCCAATAAAAATGGAGTTTCTATATCTTTGGCATCTTTAGCTGGATTTACAATTTCAGGTGTTTTCAACTGCTTTACTGGTGGATTTGCATCAAATAATGATACAGATTTGCTAATAGTATTGCTTGTCTGCCCCATTATATTTTGCTTGGCATTAATAAATGAAATTGATAATAATGAAAATTTGAATTCATTATTTTGCCATAAGTAGGTTACTGTTTCAGTTTCTATATAGCTTGCTGGCAAGCCCGGCATAAATGGCGGAATGGTATCATAAATTTTTTGAGTAGCTTTGATTCTCAATACATTATCAAAAGTACCCTTTTCTGTTATTAGTGTTCCATATCCATCAGCCTTAATAGTGATTGTGCCGGCTCTATTTATATTAACAGTTTGTCCTTGCTGCACAACAGTCATTTTTCCAGAAAATACATCAGTAAACTCATCATTATATGTAAATGGGAATTTTGATACTATTTGGTAATCTGTCAATACTTCGCTACCACCCTGATAACCAGTACCTAACCTCTCTATCGAATTGGAACTACTTTTGTAATATCCATAAGAACCTTCATTTAAATATGCATATTCTGCAGTACTGAAATTCGAAGAGCCTTGACCCGTGGCAGGATTTACAATTTCAAAATTAACGACAGATTGTGGACTTGTCAATTTCTTTAATTTACTAAAGTCCCATGTCTTATTAGCACCACTTTCGCCTTGAAATATATTTGTAGTATCGCAAAAAGTATAAGAATACTTTTCTCCAATTTTGGGTATTATTGCTTCGGTTAGTGTGATTTGTGCTAATACTGAATCGGCACAAAGAAATGTAATTAATATGTAAAATAGATTTTTCATATAAGTCCTCCAATTATAATTTTTAATCAATTATAATATTGAGGACGAAAAAAACAAAAATTATTTGGCTTGCCTAATATATTAATCATTCATTAACATTATATTAATAAAAGAGCTTGTCTCTGAAGAAACAAGCTGCTTAGAAGTAATGTATAATATATTGTAAGGAAAGGTCTAAGACCTTTCTCTACAGAATAAACTATTTAACAATAATTCTGATTGATCTATTCAAAAATCTACCTTGTGGTGTATCTTCAGGATATTTATTAGTATTTATCCCTGTTTCAATTTTGAATTTATTACCTGAAACTGATTTAATAAATTCTTCAGTTTTCGAAGCTCTATCTTTAGATAATTTCAGATTAGATTCTTCGCTACCCAAGGCATCTGCCGAACCAAGAATAAGAATTGTAGCTCCTTCTTTAAGTTTTTCAGACAATTGTTTCAACAAGCCCTTGTTATCTTCGCTCAAATCACTTCTATTATAATCAAAACGTAATACAGCTTCAAAATTATCTAAAGTTTCCATTACATTGATCAAAGGAAGATTTGATACTTTAATTGTATCATAATTAATATTTTCCATATCAGCAATTTTAATTCTTGAAGTATATGTAATCGAAGCATCAGTAGTTTCCAATCTCATTTTGACTGGGTCAGAATAAATTCCGGGTTTATCAATTTTAATTGATTTTCCATTTAGACCAAACTTTAGTTCACCATTTGTTTC
>JAUQWR010000547.1 GCA_030835065.1 Candidatus Kapaibacterium sp. | reverse complement strand
AAAAAAGGTTATTAAAAAAATTCTCAGCTTTCATTAATACCAAAAAGCAAATTATAGATGCAGATTCATTTCTATTTCTTAGACACAATGTAGATTTTGATTTTCGGTTTTGTAAACTGAAATCAGGTGATATTCTAGTTCAAAATGAAACAAGTTATAACGAAATAAAAAATGAATTGCAAAATCTAAAACAATTACATGATTGGGCTATACTTATTTCTACGAATATGATAAGTTTTTTCAAACATGATTTAGAAAGTATGGTATTAATACCAAATTCAAACCTTGCTTTATTAAGATTCTCCGGAAATCATTCACTTCACATTTCAGAGGTCGAATATGATATACTTAAGGAAGAAATTTATAATTCATAAATCAAATAAATTGAATTATAAAAAAATCGAATTATGCCTATTATGGCTCTCCATAATTATAACTACCCTAATATTTCTCATGTTTTAAGGAAATTAAAATGGAAAATTCAAATATAAATATACCTGAGTTCAACAGTGAAAAAGAACTAATTAAATGGGCAGTCAAAAACGCTGGACAAAACTTGCTTCTATATAATATAACAAAAGTATTCCCACACATCATTTTTGATCCGCAAACAAACCGACCTACAAACCTAGAGTTATTAACTTACTTTGATGAAAACGATTATGCATGGGTAGAAGAAGAATTCTTTATAGCACTTGAATTACGTTTATATAGAGTATGTGAGGTGGCAAATGAAAATTAACAAACATTCAAAGGAACTGCAAAAAAGTGTTTTTGTATCACCAATAATATTTTTTCATCCAGTATATCAGGAATGGATGAAAGGTTTTCAACCAGGTACTAGCTTTGGATTGTTAAGTTACATTTTGTACTATGATAAACACACTAGTAAATACAAGTACATTAATTATTATTTAGTAAGACAATATGAGGTCGCTGAAGATGATACTGGTAGTACAATTGATGATATCATAGTTTTGAAAGGAGATCTGTTTTTGGATGAAGTTAGTAAAGAAATATATATAGTTAATTATGATAATTACACTGGTTACTTCTTAACAAAATTCATGACTGTGGATAATAAAGTATTAAAACTTGACCACATTCTTACAAACCACTCCTTAGGCTTATGCAAAATGAAACATTTGGGAAATGTTATTGAATACCGAAAAAATGTACTTCAATCCATAATCGGTAATCCCAAGCAAAAACAGCATATCGAAAAATTTTCACAAGAACTTTGCTTTTCTTGATTAGTCATATATCATGTTTTATCCTATTAACACACCCTTCATTTTCTTTTAGATATGAAGGGTGCTTATTAAATCCGTGTTTTAGGTTAAGACTTCAATATTTTAGGAAATCCAAATGCTAAGTCACATAGAATTGCAAAAAGAGTTTAAAAGGCTTTCTATGCCTTTAATAGAGTTTTTGAATAAAAACTATAAATCAAATGATAAAATCTTGATTACAAACGATTCTGGAGAGATTCTAGAAGGAAATGTAGGTTTCAAACTTAATTCAAATAGCAAAGAATATAGAGCTTTGGTTATTG
>JAUQWR010000546.1 GCA_030835065.1 Candidatus Kapaibacterium sp. | reverse complement strand
CGACTGGTATTCTAACATCGAATAGGCTTTGTCGTAGCCTTTCAGTTTGGCATTTTGAACCAATCTGCCAAATAATGAATTTCCACAATCAATTAGTCCAATTTTGTTTAATTCTTCAGAATTGACTCTTGTAAAACTATCATTTTGAGTTACTACTGCAGGCAGCTGCTTTTCGTCGCCTACCATTATGAATCTATCTACTTTGGTTATCAAACCGATAATTTGTGGCTCTAATATTTGTGAAGCTTCATCAATTATTAAAGTATTGAATTTTTTTAGTTTAAATATTTCTGAATTGGTTTGAGCAGAAGTAACTGTCGAAACAAATATTCTGCATTTTTTAATCCTTTCCTTTAAGTCATTCAGACTAATTTTTTCGGATAAGTGCGCGATCATATTTTCTGACAATTCAGAACTATCTTTGGTGCCTAGTCTTAAATATTCAATATTCTCACTAATATTTTTAATTGAATTGCATAATTCGTCCACTGCACGATTTGTATAGGCTAATACAAGTATATTCTCAGTAGTATTTTCGGCAAGATACTTAATTATATATCTTATCATATAGCTTGTTTTGCCAGTGCCAGGAGGTCCTTGAATCAAAAAATAGTCTTTGGCAGAAATTGCTCTATTTAATATTTCATTTTTTTGTTCATTTAAGTCAGGATAACTTATTTCAAGCAAATTAGAAAATTGAGGTTCAATAATCCCCAACAACATTAATCTCAATCTTTTTTCAGCCTTGATAAAGCTATATAAAGATGCAAACAATGTCTGATTGGCTGTGTCAATATGATCGGGTTCGATTGCCCATACAAGATTATCATCAAATTTAATATTAATCATTTTATTACGTAATGATAAAGTTAATTTTGACGAGCTAATATCTTTGACAACGGCTCTAATAAGCTGATTTTTGATTGGAGACGAAAAATATTTGTCAATCATAGGATATAATATACAAATGTCTCCTTTTCTGAATGAATCGTTATTATCTAAATTGTATCTTTCGAACACAAGATATTTTTTTTCAAAATCAGACTCGTCGATATTCAATTTTAGATCTTTCATAATCGAATAAGTAGATTCTTTTTCAATTAAAGAATCATTCCAAAGCGAAGAAAAACCTTTTCGTCGTGCACTATCGTCATTTAAGCCAATTTTTTGAAAGTATATTTCACGATAGATAAATGTAAGAAATGTATGATAATATGCCTTTTCTGTATCATCCAAAGTTGAATAGGCGTATTGATAATCAAATAGACTATTATTCAAATAATCAGGCATATCGGGATTGATTTTCAGCTTATCTAATATTTCATATTTTTGATTCATTATTTGCTTTTCAATACCGACAATCAAATTCCTGTCATTTATTAATTCTTGCTTTTTCTCTCTCAAGTTTGGGGCATCACGAAGCAGATATTCGTTTGCTGATGCATAAAATATAGTTGCATTACCTTTTCTATCTGTATAAACTGAATCTAATAACAAATGATAGCATATTGTTTGCATATAATGATTGTTCCACAATCCAGTCGAGATCTTCTGACCATCAATCATAATTGAGTATTCAGGTTTTGGAGCATTTCCCGATTTCAATTCAATAATATTCTTACTATTAGGATTAGTTTCATCCTCCAAAAGCAAGTCAAGTCTGCCCTGCAATCCATATTCAGGAGATAAAAATGATGGTTCGACAGACATAATGGATGTTTTAAATTTTGGAAGGCTAATTTTTATTGAATTAAATATTCTTGCTAATTCAGATCTAAGAACAGCAAAATTGACATTAGTAGATTCTTCGAGTGCAAATAATAGAAGCGGCTTTTGAATAATAGCTTTTTTTAGTACAGTATCAAAATCAACTTCAAAATTCTCAATTAGCTCATCGAACAAAGAATTTACTAAAACACCTCTAAACAATGCTAAACTAATATCATCAGATTTTGCAAAATGGCTCAAAAAATATAATTCAGGAATAAATCCATACATTGAGTAGCATTCAGCAAGCGAAGTAGAGTCAATTAAGTAATCGGGTTCTATCACAACGAATGTTGCTTCAGTACTATGATAAAATTCTCCAGCTTGCCTTAGACTAGTTAAATAAACCAAGTAATTCTTAAAAATATAATCATATATCCTGGTCCATCTTCCCCAAAGTACAATATTAAATTCATTAGATTCATCATCTATACAAATAAGCTCAACTGAAATTTTATTACCTTTAGCATCAACATTGACTTTCTTTTTCGATTTGATATAAACTCTAAGAGAATCAATTAAATTTTGCTTGGGTTCATCAATTTTTTTAAAATTGAAATCACTGGTAAATTCTGCAATTGGTCCCGGGACAGATACATCAAAAAGCGAACTAAGAATTAAAGAAATAGATTTAACCACAAGTTTGCAGTGATTAATCTCAAGTTTCATTTTTGATTTTTTAATTCTATTCCTAATTCTATTAGCTTCAAAAATCATCGATTTCAACTTTTCATCAAAAGTATATTTATCGATAACAAAAACAGCAGAAGTATAGAATCCGGAAAAGAATTTTTCGTCTGAAGCAGCAAGTTTATCTATAAGAGAACTTAAAACAGCAAACGACTCAAGAAATTTTCGTTCGATATCCACATTGGATAAGATAATCTCTTGAGTCTGAAAAAAATAAGATTCTGAGAAATCACAAAACAACTTCATCATCTGGCCTAATATCCTTAATAGCAAGCTGAGGAGCTTTCTGGCCGTTAAAATTATGAGTTTCTATATTATAAACAATCGAAAACGATTTACCACCCTGGCAAGAATTTAATTTATGAGCTAAATTCTGACCGATGGCATCAATAACAAAATGATTTTGAATTGCTCTAAAACGAATACTATTATTACCAACAATTTTAATTCCATTCACTGATTTCACTCCACGCGAGAAAAATATGGGCTTATTATTGACAAAGCCATAAGGAGCAAAATTGCCAAGAGTCCTCAAAAAAGTAGGAGACAATTCATTAAACTGCAATTCAGTATCAATCTGAATTTCAGGTACAAGCATTTCGCGGGAGATAAAATTATGAGCAATTTTATCGAATGCATCACGGAATGCAGGTATATTATCAATTTTAAGTGAAAGACCTGCAGCGTGTTTGTGACCTCCAAATTCAATCAAAAGATGTTCACATTCTTTAAGAGCAGTATGGATATCAAAATCACTAATACTTCGAGCAGAACCTTTTGCAATACCATCAATAGTAGTAAGCAAAACAGATGGCAAATGATATTTATCTACCAAACGCGAAGCAACAATACCAATAACGCCAGCATGCCAATCATCACCATGAATAACAAGCGAACGTCTGTCTTGTTGAGCAATAAACTTATCAGCAATAGGAATTGATTCTTCGAAAGTTTGCTGATCAAATAATCTACGTTTACGATTTTCATCTTCCAGCTGCTGAGCAATTCTGAAAGCAGCAAATTCATCATTTTGAAGCATCATTTCTACTGAGCGTCTGGCATCGCCCAATCTACCTGCAGCATTAATTAATGGAGCAACAGCATAAACAATATTAGAAGCAGTAATCTGCCCTTGTTTCAGTCCAGTGCAATAAATCAAGCCCTTAATTCCCGGGCGTGGATTTGCATTTAATTGTTTTAGACCGAAATGAACCATCACTCTATTTTCGCCAACAAGCGGCACCATATCAGCAGCAGAAGCTATAGCAACAAAATCCAGATACTCATATGCCATCTCGGGCTTGCCAAGATGTTGAGAAATACCTTGAATAAACTTAAAAGCGACACCGCAAGCAGCCAATGGTTTGAAAGGATATTTACATCCCGGTACCAGTGGATCTAAAATTGCATAAGCCTCGGGCAATTCATTACCCGGCTCGTGGTGATCGCAAATAATAGTTTCAATATTATTCTCTTTGGCATATCTGAGAGATTCATAAGAAGTGATGCCGACATCGACAGTAATCAAAATCTTAGCGTTTTTGGCTAAAGCAAGATTAATGCTTTTTTTGGAAAGACCATATCCGTCATCAAATCTATCGGGTATATAATAGTCGACTGTCGCACCTATTTCTCTAAGAAACAGGCACATAAGAGACGCACTCGCGGTACCATCTACATCATAATCGCCATGAATCCAAATCTGCTCCCGATTCTCGATTGCTTTTAAAATCTTATCCACTGCTTTTTGCATATCCTTCAATATGAAGGGATTGTGCAAATCTTCAAACGCCGGCGAAAAAAACTTTTCAGCTTCTTCCATGCTTTTCAAATCTCGCGCTGCCAGGACTTTCGCCAGGCTCCTCGGGACTTTTAACTGCTTCACTAAGTTTTGTATGATACTCTCATCGTCATTTTTCTTTAATGTCCAACGATAATCCAAGGTTTAACCTATATTATTTCTTAATTACTTCAAATTTACGATATTTTTTTTATTTTTTCAAATAAAAAGTGTGTAATTTTTTTGACACTTTTACAAATTTTGAATTATTAGCTAATATTTTTTTTGTTTTTTTTAGCTTCAATTAAATCAACTAATCAAGTATATTGTTATTATTTTTATTTATCAATCACTTAATTACAATACTATTAATTGAATATTTTAGTTTTATCTAGCTCTATTAATTATATATTATTTTTTTATAAGCAACATTTAATTGTTTTTGACTAATTTAGGACTTATATTATGGCAAATAATTGTATTTGGGCAATTATTATGTGTGTTGAGATAATAAAACTGTTGGCTTTCGAGATTAAAGGGACGATCTCGGGGGGAAAAGCCGCCTTTTAAAGTCTGCTTTTCCATTAATTACTGAGGCGAATGTTCGGAATTTCTAATAATATGACTGTTAAAAATAAAATTATAGGTGCAATACTATTCGTATCTTTGATACTTACTTTTGCATCCTTTATTTTTATTGTATTAAATCAAGAAAGTCGATTAAAAGAAGATCAGGAAGATAATATTCGCTTATATACAAAAATGCTTGGTGAATATTCTGTGCCTGCTCTTTCGTATGAAGATAGAGAAACTGCTCAAAAAATATTAACTAAATTGATTAATATTCCATACATCACACAAGCTTATATTTATGACGAAAACCAGTTGCTTTTTACTTCTTTTATTAAGGATTCTCTTCATTTCGATACAAGAATTTATGATAATGAAAGATTTAAAGATACAATTTTTTATCAAGGCAATATTTCTTCGGTGATAAGTCCAATTAAATTGAACAATGAAGTCAAAGGATATGTTCAAATTGTTTCAGACGGTACATATATTAAATCAAAAATCAATTCATATATAATATTTATCGTTTTATTGTCTATCGTAATAATATTCATTTCTTACTTCCTAGCTACAATAATATCAAAACCTTTGAGCGCACCTTTAGTCAAACTTAAAAATTTGACTGAGAGAATCACTGAAGATGAGAGTTACGATGTTAAGATTGATGACATACCTAATGATGATTTCGGTAAAATTTTCATTAGTTTCAATAAAATGGTTGAAGAACTTAAGAATCGAAAAATCAGTCAAATAGCAGCTGAAAACAAATTAAGCAAATTGGCAGACGATCTGGAAGAAACCATTACCAGACGAACAATATTACTCGAAGCTGCAGTCGAACAATTGAAAGTAGAAATTGAAGAGCGTGAAAAAACTGGACAAGAACTTTTAAAAGCGAAAAATGAACTGCAGGAAGCTCTAAAGTCAGAAAAAGAACTAAATGAAATGAAAAGTAGATTCATTTCGATGGTATCTCATGAATACAGAACTCCACTTACAGTTATTTTGTCTTCTGTATCATTAATGACCAAATCATGCGTCCCGACAAAACATGATACATTCAATAAGCACTTCAACCGCATACAATCATCAGTAGATAGAATGCTTTCAATGCTCAATGATGTATTGATGATGGGCAAGCTCGAAGGCTCAAAAAATGAATTTTCACCTGTAGAATTAGATTTGGTAGAATTAGTATTTGATATAATCGAAGAAAGAAAAGCAGCTGATGAATCAAGCCATCAAATTATATTCAATTGCAATTATAGTAATTTATATATATTAGCAGATAAATCAGCTTTATATCATATATTTAGTAACTTAATATCGAACGCATGTAAGTTTTCTAAAGCAGAATCGCCTGTAGAATTGAATATAGAGACAAGCAATAATGGATTTAAATTTAAAGTAAAAGATTATGGCATGGGGATTTCGCCCGAATTACACGACAAGATATATGAGCCATTCAGAAGAGGCATTAATGTTGTTGATATTTCAGGCACAGGATTAGGTTTATCTATTGTAAAAAGAATAATTGAAAAATTATCTGGTACTATAAAATATGATAGCATGCCCGGAAAATATACAGAATTTGAAATATTCCTACCAATGATATGCAATACAAATAAAATAACCGAAATACCAAGCTCAGAAAATGATACTGTAATGGATTATATTAATTAATTGATTTTAATCATTTTGCAAAGTTATCCACATAAAACATCAAGTTTAACATTTCGTTTAGCCTAAGTTTTCTTTTACGTAAGTAATTGAAATTATTAATAATTTTTTAAAAGAAAAATGGTATAAAAGTTTTGAAAGGTAGATTATATTTCGTAATATTGTATTTTAAAAATGACAAAAATAAAATAAATAAAAGAAATTGTGCCAATTATTGATAAACGAAAAGGACTAATTATGGCAAAAGCAATTGGAGAAATTATCGTTAATATCGAGCAGTGCAAGGGATGTGAATTATGTATAGATGCATGCCCCGAAGAAACAATTGCTCTATCAGAAACAATCAATAAAAAAGGTTACCGCTATGCGGTTACAGTAAACCAAAACTGTACAGGCTGTGCAAATTGTGCAACTGTATGCCCCGATGCGGTAATAACAGTTTATAGAAAAATTGAAAAATCCGCCTAAGAATTTTTAAAATAAGGATAAAATTTGTTTAAAAGGAGATGAAATGGGCGAAATAAAATTAATGAAAGGTAACGAAGCCCTTGCAGAAGCTATGATTCGTGCGGGATGTGATGCTTATTTCGGATATCCTATTACTCCACAATCTGAAGTATTAGAATATTTAGCCAAAGATGCAACACAAAGAACCGGTATGGTTGTGCTTCAAGCAGAAAGCGAAGTCGCAGCTATTAATATGATTTACGGCGCAGCCGGATGCGGCAAACGCACTATGACAACTTCTTCAAGCCCTGGTATGAGCTTGATGCAAGAAGGTTTGTCTTATATTGCAAGTGCAGAGCTTCCTTGCGTGGTCGCTAATGTTAACCGTGGTGGTCCCGGTTTAGGTACTATCCAACCTTCACAAGCTGATT
>JAUQWR010000545.1 GCA_030835065.1 Candidatus Kapaibacterium sp. | reverse complement strand
CAAGCTTCTTTTGTGCATCCGCTTGTATCATCTTTTGGATAGAAATATAATACTACCCATTTACCTTCTAATTCAGCTAAACTTATCGTTTTGTCTTTATCTATTAATCCTGTAAATTCAGGTGCTTTCTTTCCTATTTCAATTTCCATTATGCTATCTCCACAGCTTTGAATAATTCTACAATTTTGGCTTCTACCGCATTTAGTTCTCGCTTTGAGTCGATACTTTGTGGTGGTTCAGGCTCAACTCGATTTTCATTTTTAGGTAAAATTTGATTATTATCGATTGTACTAACGTTTTCGCCTGAATTTTCATTTTTTTGTATAAAATTGACTTTTACTTTATTATTAAAATACTTATCTACATGAGTAAGAAAACTTACTTTCTTGCGATTGAGCATTTCAAATAAAAAGCTGTCTGCCACTTCGAGATTAACTTCATTGGGAAAGAATTTGTATTGAGCTTTATTAAATACATTATTAGCCAAATCTTCGGATATGAAAGCAACAAGACACTTGCCCCATTCGGATTTTAGATCTTCGGGGCTATAGTCTGTTTTTATTGTCTTTTGAATTATAGGTTTTTGCGGCTCATCAATCTTGGCTGCATCAATTTTATATTCAGATTGGATTTGGCTTAATTCATTTTTTTTTTCAATCGGTGCTTGAGGCATCGATGATTTTATTTGACTATTTAAAGCATTAAAATCCATACGTTTTAAGCTTTGAATTTCGGCAATCAGCTCCGAAATTTCCATCGCATTATCAATAGAAGCCATTTGAACTAAAGCAAGTTCAAATCTAATTCGTGGCTGAGGAGCAAACTTGATTTGATTTTCGGCTGATATTATCAGTTGAATTATTCTAAGTATATCTGCTTTTGTAAATTTTTTATTCAACTCTGTATATCTATCCAAAAAAGCTTGAGAACTTTCTATCAAAGAAGTATTATTCAATACTTTTACAGATAAAATATTTCTAAAGTGCTCCAAAAGTCCATGCAAAGTATCTTGCAATTCATAGCCGCGAGTAATTACTTGCTCAGCGAGCAAAAATGCTTTGGCTACATCTTTTTGGGCAACAGCTTCGCTAATAGAGAAGAAAAACTCTTCGTCGATTAGATGCAGCGCCGATGCCATTTCTGAATAAACCACATTATTACCACAAAAAGCAATAACTTGATCGAAAATACTTTGTGAATCGCGCATCGAGCCGTCGGCTTTTTTTGCAATAGTAACCAAAGATTCTTCATCTATAGTAATTTTTTCGCGCTCAGCAATATATTTTAATTGACCAATAATACTATCCAGCTCCATTCGCCTAAAATCAAATCTTTGGCAACGGCTTATGATAGTTGCAGGCACTTTATGCGATTCGGTAGTAGCAAACACAAAAAGCAAATGTGGAGGCGGCTCTTCAAGAGTCTTGAGCAAAGCATTAAACGCCGAAGTCGATAGCATATGCACTTCATCGATAATATACATTTTATATTTACCGGCGCTTGGTGGATATTTTGCATTTTCTCTAAGCTTGCGAATGTCATCAACTGAATTGTTGGATGCACCGTCAATTTCGATTACATCAAGCGAACGGCTGTCTAATACAGATTTGCAGGCAACACATTCGTTGCATGGCTCAAATCCATTGGGGCTCAAGCAATTGACTGCTCTTGCAAGAATTCTGGCAGTGGTAGTTTTGCCCACTCCACGCGGACCACAAAAGAGATAGGCATGATGCATCCTATTGTTTTTTATAGCATTTTGCAAAGTATGAGTAATATGCTCTTGGCCCACTACATCCGAAAATCTCAGCGGACGCCATTTTCGCGCTGTTACTATAAACTCTTGTTGATCTATCTGTTCGCTCATTTTTTTATTCATTTTAGTTTATTATCGAAAACACAAAGTTAAAAAATACGTTCAATTATAAAAATATATTTTTACAATTGTCCAAACTATTATCATAACAAAAAGCCAAAGTTTAAATTTTGCATTAATCCGATTAATTCTTATCTTAGAAAAACTATTTGAAACAAAGGCGGGCAATTATGATTGTTGTTGACGACATTTTAATAGACGAGAGCATTCCAAATGCTCATTTTCTTTGTGATTTAAAAAAATGTAAAGGTGCTTGCTGCACTTTTCCGGGAGAATATGGTGCTCCTCTTTTAGACGAAGAAATTCCCGAAATTGAAAAATGTGTGGAAGCCGCTAAGGAATATCTATCTCCTAAATCTTTGCATATTTTGGAAAATGAGGGTTATATTCAGGGCAAGCCTGGTAAATATACTACTGTCTGTATTAATCATAGAGATTGTGTTTTTGTTTACTATCAAGGCAATATTGCTCTATGCGCTCTCGAAAAAGCTTATATAGATGGCAAAACACAATTTCGCAAGCCTATTTCTTGCCACCTTTTCCCGATTCGTGTAGGTAATTATGGTGGAAAATTTTTATATTATGAAAAAATTGAAGAATGCGAACCCGCTATGCAAAACGGCAAAATTCAAAAGGTTAAGCTTAGCGATTCGGTCAAAGAAGCCTTGATAAGAGCTTATGGAGAAGAATGGTTCTCCAAAATGATCAATGTTTTTGAATCTGAGAAATAATAAATTTGATGGCTTATTCGTATTAGCATACTGTTGCTAATTGAATTGGTATATTTGAGGGAAAATCGTTTACAGGCATTTAATATGAAATTATCACTTGACTTAAAAGCAACGTTAAGCCAAACACTGACGCCACAGCAAATACAGTATTTAAAACTACTGCAGTTGCCGCTAGTCCAATTGGAGCAGCAGGTGCGCCAAGAAATCGAAGCCAACCCGATGCTCGAGGAAGTCAATGATTTGATTTATGATGATATTGATGAGATTATTCCTGAAACTCCTCGTGATGATTTCGGCACCGAGCCTCTTCCTACTTATGATAGTTCTGACTATACCGATTCTTATGATGATTCTTACAATGAATCTTACGACGATAATTTTACTGAGTATAATCCTACTTTAGTTGAAAAAGAAAAAGCCAGAATTGACGACGATGTTGATCCGTTCGACTTCTATAAAGCCGTTTGGCAGGATGATTCTGAATTCCCTAATCGCAAAGGCGCTGCCTATGACGAAGATGATTTCGAACCTTTCCAAATCAAAGATAATTCTACATTTGCCGAAGATTTGCTTCAGCAACTTAGAATGCATTATTTGACTGATGAAGAACTATTAATTGGCGCACAAATTATTGGCAATATCGACGAAGATGGCTATCTTCGCAGAGAGCTTGTTGATATTGTAGACGAAACTAATTCTTTTATTGCTGAATACAACTTTAATATCCAAAAAGAAGAATATGAAAAAGCTAATAATCTTCCTTCAGGATATTATAAAGAAAATCCTGCAAGAATGTATTCTTTATCTAAAGATGCAGCCTCGGCTCTGGTTAAAGTTCAAGAAACTCATCCTGATATTGCTTCCAATCTCCCGGGTATTGCTTTATTCAAAAAGAATTTAAATGGTGAATCTAAAAAATCTGAAAAAAAGATTCTAAGCCATGTTAATATATCTCAAGCCGAAAAATTATTAGCTTTGATACAAACCCTGGATCCGCCTGGAATTGGCTCTCGCACTGTTCAGGAATGCTTGGTGGCTCAATGTCGTGGATTTATTAATCCTAGCCCGGCACAATCATTAGCTTTAGATATTTTGGAAAATTCTTATGATGCTTTCACCAAAAAGCATTATCATATTTTGACTAAACAATATAGTATTAGCGAGCAAGAATTAAAAGATGCTTTCGAAGTGATTAGAAGATTAAATCCAAAACCAGGTGGCAGCGACTTCCAAGCCGAAGTCAATACAGTTATTCCTGATTTTGTTGTCGAACACGACGAAGACTCAGACGACTTGCTTATTACAGTCAACGATACTAATATGCCTCAGCTAAGATTAAGCAAAGCATACGACAGACTTAAGCGCGACGCTCGCAAAAATCAATATAATAAAGAGACTCGCGAATGGATTAGAAATAAATACGAAGATGCCAAATTCTTGATTCAGGCTATTCGTCAACGCAAAAGCACTATGCTAAAGGTTATGACTGCTATTGCCAATTTCCAACGCGCTTTCTTCGACGAAGGAAAATCAGGCGTGAAACCTCTGATTTATAAAGATGTGGCTGAAGCCACCGGATTAGATATTTCGACTGTCTGCCGTATTGTCAATGGCAAATATGTTCAAACTGAATTTGGTACTTACGAACTAAAATTCTTCTTTAGCGAATCTTTGCCTACTGATGATGGCGAAGATGTCTCGACTACTGTAATCAAAGATATCATTAAAAAAATGATTGATACAGAGCCAAAAGACAAGCCTCATAGCGACGATAAAATTAGCAAAGACCTTAAAGATAAGGGTTATAACGTCGCTCGACGTACTGTCGCTAAATATCGTGAGCAAATGAGAATTCCTGTTGCAAGATTAAGAAAGGAAATATAAAATGACTTATCTCGAGCTACTCGTAAAATCTGAGCATAAGCTTAGAAAATATTTTTATAAATTCAAACCTGATCATCTTGCCAGAATCTATTCGTTAGGTAGAAAATTTTTTGTTTCTCAATTGGTACACGAAAACACTTTCGACAAATATCATGTACCTGATGAATTAAATATAAAACTTTGGGATATTACATTTGCTAATCCTTTGTTTAATGCAGCCGGTATGTTCAAAAAAGGCGAAGGTTACAGACTTGCTGTAAACCAAGGAGCAGGAGCTTATTTAGCTGGTACTACTACTTCGCTGCCGCGATCAGGCAATCGAAAAAATTCGGTTATTCATCCTTTCATACCATATCCTTATTCATCCTCTGCATCAAATTGGATGGGATTGCCAAACGAAAGCCATGAAATAATAGCACGTCGTTTGTATCAAATTGATAAATCGCCAAAATGCCCAATAGGTGCTTCTATTGCCTTAGATGCCGAGCTAGACGAAAAATCCGCTCTCGAGGGTTTGCTGTCTGGTTTTAAATTATACGATAGAGCAAATGTTGATTTTATTGAACTCAACGAAAGCTGTCCAAATGTTTCTCATCATGATAGCGATATTAGCAATCCTTTGGATGAAGCGCTAATAAGAAGATTAGATGTTGTAAGCAATCAATTTCTCAAAAAAAGACACAGAAATCTGCCCGTTATTGTTAAGTTTTCTAATGATATCGAGCCTGATTCAATTCCTGCGTTGATTGATTTTCTGATAGACAATGATTTTGATGGTATCAATTTAGGTAATACATCTACTCAG
>JAUQWR010000544.1 GCA_030835065.1 Candidatus Kapaibacterium sp. | reverse complement strand
AAAGAAAATTTGGCTTGCAATCTCAGAACCGGTTCTTTGTCTGCCCATTTCATCTAATTCAAATGGCACTAAAGTACTATTTGTATTAAAGCTATAATCCAAAATTGGATTTAAGAAACCACCTTCGGCAAATTTCCAATTGAATGAGACTGCTCTTTGAGCAGAAAAATCTCTAATTACAGGACTTGGATAATCCAAGAATCTGGATTTCTCGGTAGATCTTCTTCTTTGCATATCAAAAGTAGAAGTGAAATTGCTAGGAAGGAAATTCAATTTCAAATTTTTATATGTACCAAACACTGGGAAATCGCCAACCCAAGTCAATGGCTTGACTGTAGCAATATCTTTAATCGGTAATGTATATTGCAAATTCAAGCGCCACTGCCAATTAAATCTCTGCTCATATATAGCAGATCTTTCGTATTCCTGAGCGTAAGAATAACCTATAGTGACTCTATTAAAGGTTTCGTCCACCAACCAAGACTTAACAGGAATACCCAGCTTGACACCAGTTAGCGCCCAGCCATCCTGAACTCTAAGAGTTTGTGAACGTTTTTTTGTTTCATCAGCAGCACGATTTGCTTCATCTTTTGAAGCACCTGAATTGATAGCTCGTTGATATGCAGCAGAAGCTGCTTCATTGAGATTCACATCACTATTAGCTGCAAATTTAGGATTTTCAATAAATTCTGAGTGAGAATAATTGATTGGAATTTTCATCTGCGAAAAACTCTTTGGAGCAAATTTTTCCAAATTTCCTTGCATTGAAATATTCCAATTAGTCGAATTTATTCTATTTCCAAATCTTTCTTCAATTTTATGAAAATTAGGCTGATAATTATTAAATGAAGCATTCAAAGTACCTAAATCTGCCAAATTCATATCAAAATTAGCGATTCCGCCCCAATCAGCTGAACTTTCAGGGCTGATAAGTCTCAATTCATCAATCCACATTGTTGTCGTTAATTCTTGGAAAGCATCAGATGGATTATAAACACCAATACCGAAGAACTGCACACGAGTCAATATTGGATTGCCATTCACGGCAAATTGAGCTAAATTGTCGCCAGGCACAGGAAATACCTGACGATTATATTGGCGAGCCGTATCGCGAATCTGCTTAATCGCAGTCAATGCTTCCAAGGATATTTCTATATCCTGCCAGCCACGAATTAATGGGCGTCTATATTCATAATAGTTAGATGAGTCAGTACCAAATCTTAAAAATGCATAAGCCTTTGCTTTAGCTCCCTGCACCATATCTAAAGGCATAGTACCATCGCCATGAATAAAGAACTTCAATTTTTTGTAATAAAACACATCCAAAGGACGGAATATCCTAACTGCCATTCTTTCATCGCCCCATCTCAAATTCTTTACTGTCAAAGACAATGATTGTTCATTCATCTTAATATCCTGAGATGGATCTGGGTTGTTTAATTGGCGCGGAGGAGATACACCCGGAGGCATTGTATAATAATCCGGCGAACCTGAGTTTTCCCACAAATTTACAAATGCCAAAGATATTACACTATCATTTGGATTGAAATTAGACTGGAAATTGCTGATTCGCTGCCATTGCGCACCTACTAATCTCCAATCGGCTATTTGAGCCTTAACAATTCCACCTTGGAATCTAACTCTTATATATTGTATATTTGAAAACTGAGGGTTACCAACCATTGAAACCGGCTTCCTTATTGGCAGACGATACAAGAACCAACCTTTATCAGGATTGCCACCTACTATTTGGTCATTTTGATTTGGATCTGGGAATAGTGATACTTCATAAGTAAAGTAACTATCATCAGAAGCTAATGTTTGACCATTATTAGGATTCAAC
>JAUQWR010000543.1 GCA_030835065.1 Candidatus Kapaibacterium sp. | reverse complement strand
TTCGTATTGTCTTACAATATCGAGATCTAAATCTTCGATATCCTCAATAAAGATAGTATTTTCATTAGCAAGCTTGCAAATTTGATAAAGACTCTTGCCATTAGAAGAATTTTTACCGGCAACAAAAATTATTAAATCATGTGTTTTAGAAAATTCAATAAGAGAATCTTCTCTTTTATAAACAAATCTACAGAGAGAATTTTTGGAAATAAAAACATCACCAATATCATCCGAGCCTTTAATTTCTTTGAATTTATCAGTCATCGCATTTTCAATAGCAAAGAATGTAGGCTTATCCATAGTAGTCTGAGATACAAGAAATGTCTTTTTATTAAAATCGACCAAATTCATAGCATCTTCGGCAGATTTAATAACAATACACTCGTCGTTGCATACACCTCTTATACCAATAACTTCGGCATGTTCTCTTTTCCCGAAGATTACAATCTGCCATCCATTTTCATAAAATTTATTAACAGTTTTTTGCAAATTCCTAACTAAAGGACAAGTAGCATCAACTAATTCAATACCCAAATCTGCAGCTTGTTTATAAGTGGAAGGCGGCTCTCCATGTGCTCTAATAATCACGCGAGATTTTTTTGAATCAATTCCATTCAAATCAACATGATTAATAGTAGTCAAGCCTTTTTCTTCGAGTCTTTTTTGTTCATGAGGATTATGGATAATTTGCCCCAAAACATATACATTTTTATCTGATTCGTTTGTTAATGTTTCTTCCACTTTATCAATTGTCTGAACCACGCCCCAGCAGAATGCTGCAGAGTCATCTATATTAATAAGCATTATCAACTCCGAAAGGTTTTAAAAACAAAGTGACGAAAAAGATGATTAATGATTGAAAACAAAAAAAGCCGGCACTAAGACCGGCTTTTTATAAAATATTTCGAAAATTAATTAGATTCTTCGTCTTCGTTAGTTTTACCTTTAGTGTATTGATTAATATCCTTTGAAGAAAGTCTTTTACCGCCGATAAAGCGTTTGTTGTAATAAGTACTTTCTAATGAGGATACAGTAACACCATAGCGAGAGCTTGCATGAGCAAACAAATTATCGCCAAGATAAATACCAACATGAGATGGGAATCTACGAGAATAAGTATGGAAGAACACCAAATCGCCAAATTGGAGATTATTACGTTTAATTTTTTGCCCTACTTGGAATTGCTCGCGAGCTGTGCGAGGCAAACCAATCGAAGCTACTTCTGTGAATACTCTTTGAGTCCATGCAGAGCAATCAATTGCTCTATCAGAAGTTCCACCGAATCTGTAAGGGGTTCCGAGCCAATCCATTATACGGTCCATAATATCCTTTTTCTTCAATCCACCGATTGTGGTTTCTGCATCATCATCAACGTAT
>JAUQWR010000542.1 GCA_030835065.1 Candidatus Kapaibacterium sp. | reverse complement strand
CAAACGAAATTTGGTTTTAAACTTACATTCGTAGCATTATTCAATGGAGAAAGCAGATCAGGCTTGCCAGTAGATCCCAAATTAATTGTAAACGATATGGAATTACCGGATGCACCAATATTACTAATGTTGAGTCCGCCTGAAGTATTATTAGTCAAGAAACACCTAGGGTTAGTAGCATCATTAAACTCAGTACGGCTTGATTCAAGGCTGAAGAAAGCTTTTGTCAGGTCGCCATTAGCAGTACTAGTTCCACCATATCTATATAAATAGACTTCATCGGGAGGACCATCAGCATTTCCATCACCAGCACTTGTATTTATTCTATAAATAAGCAATCCTGTACCTGGCAAAGAACTTTCGAATGTACCAGTTTTATTTCTATATTCTAATACAAAATATTCAGTAGTTGAATTAGGAGTAACTACTTTATAAGCACAATTAGAATCATTCACTACTGATTTTAGACTATATGTGCCTGATGTATAAATGCGAGGAATACTATCAAGCCAGCCAGCATATTTCCATTTCATAAATGCAGACATATGTTGTGGAGGATTACTAGTATTTTCCATTAAGTCCCATGAACCAACAGGATTAATACCATCACTATTGTAATGATAAAGATCAGGAGCACCTAAAGTGTGAAACATTTCGTGGCAAAGCACTCCATTGCCCCAGCTAAGAGTAGTTTGTTGGAGTTGAAAATTATAATCCCACACTCTTTTTCCTCTCAAAACAGAGTTAACTCCATAAAGAGACCATCTGTGTGGCCACAACAAGCTCCCCCAACCGTTTGGAGATCCTGAAACAATAAAGCAAACATTATCTACATATCCATCATTATCATTATCTATATTCAAATTTGCAGGCACTTGATTATTAACTGCTTGAATAGCACTAAAAAGCAAGGCATGTTCGCGTCCTGCTCTTTCACTTCCTGCATCGCCGCCTTGATAGCCTATAGTATTTGATGTTGAGTATGGTTGATAATATCCTCTTGGATGACTATCTTGATATGAAACAACAGTTGATCCACCAGATGTTGGATAAAATGTAGAATTAATTGCTAATTGATTGTAAGATGCTTCAAGAAAATAATTTTTCATAGAATTGCCAAATGTTTGATTGAACATTGTGCTATAAGTAGCAAGTTCATCTTGATATTCAGCTTCCCCCTGGAATCTAATAAAAACAACGATGTTATTTATTGTTCCGATGTTATTTACTTGAGGTTTGTTGAATCCTTTAATTGGAGGTTTGATAGTTTTTTCAAATTTTTTCATTATTCTTGCTTTTTCTAGCATTTCCTCTTTAGAGATATTCAAACCCCGAGGTATCTTATTTAAATCATTAGTTTCTCTGCCGACTATGATTTCAGAAGGAACAAGTTTATTATTGATTTTAGTAGCATAAACATAGTAGCCTGTTTTTTCATTCAAAATAATTGTTTTACCATCTGCATTATGAATCCAATTATGATATTCGTCTCCGCTTGCAAAGCAATTTACAATAATACCATTGGGTTGTTGAATTTTTATTGGAACATTTGTCAAATAAGCAGAATGTACAATTGATATCGAAAAAAATGATAATATTAGTGCATATATAAACTGCTTCATTATTATCTCCATTTATTTATTATTAATTATTATTCTAAATACTGTTTTTAATCAATATTTCTTAAACTAATCAGTCTTTTTTGATTGGGAAAAAAGAGCTGATAGTTTTTGAATAAGGTTATTGATTTATGAAACAATCAAATGAAAAATTGCAAAAAAAAATTAATAAAAACAACCAAAATTCTGAAAAAATTAAAAATAATTCCGAAGTTTTGAATGTTGACTTTTATCAAGCTTTATTCGAATCTAGTAAAGATATGATTGTGTTGATAGATAATAACTTTAATGTGATGGATATCAACTCAAATTGCTCAGATTTTTACAAAGTAAACAGAAAAGAGGCTATCGGATCCAAATGCTTTAAAGTACTTCATAATTCAGATTGTCCGCCAGATTCTTGTCCTCATAAAATATTAGTTGAAACAGGCAAAGAAGTAAATCAAGAAATTTATGATACTAATCAAAAAAGATATCTCAATGTGAGTACAAGACCTGTTCTTAATCGAGATGGAAAAATAATTGGTGCTTCACATATAATAAAAGAAGTTACAGAAGAGCGTTTATCACAAAAAACGTTTGAAGACGGTATAAGAAGATATCAAGAACTTTTTGATAAAATGATGTCAGGATTTTGCGTTGTAGATATTATTTACGACGTCGAAGGAAAAGCAGTAGATTATATTACATTAGAAATCAATAGAGCTTTCGAAAAATTAACAAATTCTACAAGAGAACAAGTTATTGGGCGAAAAGCTTCAGATATTTCTAAAGAAATTGACAAAGATTGGGTATCATTATTCGATAGGGTTGCTACTACCGGCATACCAATTAGATACGAAAAACATGCTTCAAACTTGGAAAAATGGTTCGAAGGATATGCTTATCGAACAAATAATGGAAATGTGGCTGTTACTTTTAATGATATTACTGATAAAAAAATAGCACAAAAAGCATTAATTGATAGTGAAGCGAAATTTAAACGTATTGCCGAGCACGACGACCACCTTTTCTTTAGAATTTCTATACCTGATGGTATTTATGAATATGTAAGCCCTGCACTCAAAAGACTTTTTGGCTACGAACACAATGAATTCTACTCAAATCCAATGTTTTTCAAGCAAATTTTGCATCCTGATTGGTATGATCTTATCATTGAAGAATGGGCTAATGTCTGTCAAGGCAAAATTAAAAATTTCAATCAATTCAAAATCAAGCATAAAGATGGCACTTGGAGGATGATACTCCAAAAGAATTTACCAGTCTATGATGAAAACGGTCAATTAGTAGCTCTTGAAGGTATTGTTACTGATTTATCTGAAATAATTCAAAAAGAACAAAAACTAAGACGTTTATACCTAAATCAAAAACTCTTATCTGAAATATTAATTAATTCAAAAAATTCCAAAGACGAAGATTTATTCATCGATTGGATTTTAGGGTCACTTGTAAATTCTCTCAATTTTGAGTTTACAGGGCTTTTGAGGTTCGACTTTTTTGACAACCCTAAATATTACCTTTCTATCAATGAAGAATTAGACTCAGACACTTTGATCAATATTAGAAAAGTATTGGATTACTTTTCAAATATTGATACTAACAAAGAACTACAAAGCTTAATTATAAGTGGGAATACTGATGGGCTAAAAAAACTTGTTTCTGAACTAAGCTCCGACAAAGTATTCATCAATCAGGTAGTAGAAATTTTAGATGATGAAAATAGAATTGGATTTTTAATTACTGGCGTAAATAAAAATCATAATTCGGAAATTGATGACCTCAAATTAATCGAACGAATTGCTGATGTAATTTCGCAAACACTTAAAAGAATAAAAAATGATAAAATAAGTTTTAATACTAAACAAACCTTAATCGAGAGCGAACAAAAGTTTAGATGGCTTGCCGAAAATTCTTTGGATACATTATGGCGCACAGACCAGGCTTTGCATTTTACTTATATAAGCCCTGCCGATGAAAAAGTTAGAGGATTCAAATCAGAAGAAATTATTGGCAAACAAGTATGGGAAATACTGACTCCTAAGTCTGCCCAATCTCTTGGCGAATTTTTCAAAAACAATCCAAATGCAGCCAGGGTTGCTACTAATGGCTTGCTGGTAGAAGCTGAAACTTTTGATAAAAATAATAATCCTATCTGGGTGGAAATAAAAATCAACCCAGTCTATTTGCCTAATGGACAATTTGATGGTTATCATGGAGTAACAAGATATATTGATGATAGAAAAAAAGCAGAAGAAAAATTTGTGTTTTTCTCCACTTTCCAAGGTTTAATTACAAATATTTCTTCAAATATTATTACAACTCCTAGCGAAAATTTGATTCAGGCATTTAAGCA
>JAUQWR010000541.1 GCA_030835065.1 Candidatus Kapaibacterium sp. | reverse complement strand
ACAATTGGCTCATACTTAGCAGTATCTTCAGGATCAGAAATATCAACAACCAAAATGGACTTGTCCATTCCGACTTGATTGCCGGCTAATCCTACACCATTTCCGGTATTATACATAGTTTCGAGCATATCTTTTGCTAATTGCCTTATCGATTCATCTATATTTTCTATATCATTTGTTTTCTTCTTCAAAATAGGATGAAAACAATTATAAATTGGCAGTATTGCCATTGTCCACTCATAAAAATTAAAAAATATTGAACGCAAAATTACTTATAATATTTGAATTTACAAAGCTTTTGACATGTAACTTTTTTGAGTTTAGCAGTGTTTTAATTTTTAAAATAACTTGCAATTTGTTAATTTTAGCAAATTATTGAGGGTGAAAAATGAAAAGATTATATGTGTTTATTGGACTGTTCCGTTGTATTGTATCCTTTTCCCAAGCAAAAAAAGTCAAGTTAAATATTGATTTTGCTTCGTTCAAAACTATTGACTCAAAGACAAACTGGGAATTATACTATTCATTTCCTGATACTTTGATGAGTTTTGCTAAATTTGACGATGTATTTTGGCGTGGCGAAATTAAATTTTCTCTTTCCATTTCCTCTCAGATTAAAGAAGAAATCAAAGATGCTTGGTCTGCTGAAAGGTATATAGAAAATCCCAATTTTAAACATCAAATAAATTTAACCGGAAAAAAAAGCTACTCTTTGTTTCCAGGGCAATATATTGCTGAATTAAAAATTTGGGATAATTATGACAGCACTACTTCTCACATACTAAAATTTAATTTTTATGTAAAACAATTTGATGAACTTACCCCATCAATCAGCGACCTAATATTGGCTTCTTCTATTTCGAATGCAACAAATGATACAAATTCTTTAGAATTCATTTTCAAAAAAAATGCTTTTACTGTAATTCCTAATGCCGCCTTAGAATATTATGGAATTGGATCATATATACCTTTATATTACGAGCTTTACAATTTCGATAAAGTATCTGATTCTACAGAAATTATTGTTTCGATATTAGATGGAGCTAAAAGAAAAATTAATGAATTTAGAAAAAAATTTATTACTCATCAAAATCTTTTTATTGATATAGCAAATCTACCCAATGATTCACTAGCTACAGGAGTTTATTATCTAAGAATGGATTGCTTAGACAAAAAAGAAGTTAAATTGACAAGTATCGAAAAAAAATTCTTTATTCTAAATACTCTAAAACCCGATCTATCAATTGGATTCAACGAAAGTCAGTCTTTCGAGACAAGCGAGTGGGCAGTTATGAGCGATGAACAAGTTGATTTTGAATATAAATATATTGAAGTTAAATTAAATAACAACGAGAAGAAAACATTTAACTTATTAACTGATGTAAAGGCTAAACAAAAGTTCCTATATTCATACTGGCTTCAAAAGGATATTGATAGCATCCCTTTTGTAAATGTCGAATTAGAAAATTTTCGCGAATTAGTGCGTTATGCTAATAATTTTTATAGTTTTGGTAGTAATACAAATGGTTGGAATAGCGACAGAGGTAGAATATTGTTGAAATATGGTAAGCCAAACCAAGTTGAATATCATCCTAGTGAGGGTACTAATAGAGCTTACGAAGAATGGATTTACACTTCAAATAAAAATATTGGCGCTCAATTCTTTTTTGTAGATGTTAGAGGTGATTCTCGCTACAGATTAGTTCATTCGACTCGTATGGAAGATGCTTATAATCCTAATTGGTTCAAACAATATGTACCAATTATGCATGATGTTGAAGATGACCAAAATAATTCGAATAATCAAAATAATAGATAGTAAATGAGAAAACGAGATATTCCGGATTGGATAATTGCAAAATCTATAAAGCTAACTGGATTTTTTGCTTCAATGCTTAGCATCAAATCTCGTTCAATTTTCGCCAAATCTATTGGCAGTATTCTATATAGCATAGGTAGTTCCAGAAGAAAAATTGCCCTTGATAATGTTTCAAGAGCATTTCCAGATAAATCTATCGAAGATTGTAAATATATTGTCAAAGGTGCATTCCAAAACATTTCTATTACTTTGTTAGAGTCTGCTGCTTTTTTATTTATCAAACCAGAAAAATTTTATTCTTTCGTCAAATATACAAATATAGAACTAATTCATAATGCCCTTAAAAAAGGCAATGGTGTAATTTTGCTTTCCGGTCATTATGGCAATTGGGAGGTTCTTGCTTTTACAGCCGGATTCTTCACAAATATTCCTCTTACTGTTATCGTAAAAGACCAAAGAAATAAATTTGCCAACGAAATGATAAATAAATTCAGAACTCGTGGTGGTAATAAAATTATTAGAATGGATAAAGCTGCACGAGTTATGCTCAAATCTATTAAAAATAATGAAGCAATTGCTTTGCTTGCAGATCAGGCTGCACAAAAAGACAAAGATGTGTTTATTGATTTCTTTGGTCGAAAAGCATCTACCTACGAAGCTCCTGCCGAAATTGCACTAAAATTCAATGTTCCTATTATCATGGGATTTGCTGTGCGTCAGCCTGATGCTAGTTACGAAGTAGCTCTCCAAGAAATTAATTATGATGATCTGATCAATATGGAAGATACTCATAAAGCTGTCGAAATTCTTACAGAACGCCATACAAAAATTCTCGAACAAGCCATCATTAGCCATCCAGATCATTGGGCTTGGCTTCATAGACGTTGGAAGCATAGTAAACCATGATTCGAAAACCTAAATTATCGGACTTCAAGTCGATCACTATTGTTCAGACTGCATTTATTGGTGATATTGCTCTCGCATTGCCACTTGCAAGCACTATAAAACATTATGCTCCTTATTCTACATTAAATTTTGTATCGACCCCAATTTCTGCTGAGATGGTTGCTCTCAACAAGGATATCGACAATATTATACCTTACGACAAGAGAAATCTCCATAAAGGTCTGCGAGGTATATCACATCTTGCTTCAGAGCTAAAAGCGCTATCGACTGACTGCATTATTACAGCTCATAGATCTGCTAGAAGTTCTGTATTGTCTTATCTGGCAAAACCCAAATTTTCTGTTGGATTCGATAGAAATGCTCTTTCATTTCATTTTTCAAAAAGAGTCAAGTATGATCCCGATAAGCACGAAGTCGATAGAAATCTTTCTTTACTCTCTGTTTTCGAAGATAAAATTGAAGAAATTAAACCCAATTTGCAATTTACAAATATCGAAATTGAATTTTTCGATAAACTAGAAATCGATAAAACAAAACCAATAATATGTTTAGCTCCTGGATCAGTATGGTTCACTAAACGTTGGCTTCCTGAAAGATTTGCCGAACTATCAAAAAAACTATTAGACCTAACTCCAAATGTGTTTATAATTGGAGCCAAAGCAGACATTGAATATACTAAAGAAATGTCAGGAATAAATCTTTGTGGTATAACTAGTATCCCACAAACAATATATTTATTATCAAATTCAAATTTATTGATAAGTAATGATAGTTCGCCGATACATTTTGCAGGCTTAGTAGATTGCCCAACGATAGCTATATTTGGTGCCACATCACCAAAATTTGGGTTTGCACCAAGAGGCAAAAGCGATATTGTAGTAGAAGATAATTCATTAAAATGTAAACCATGTAGAATTCATGGCAGCAAAAAATGTCCAATAGGAACATTCGACTGCATGAGAAATATTTCAGCAAACAATATATATAGTAATGTTTTAGAGGTATTATTTAAAGCTTAATATATTAACGTTTTATTATCTTTACATTAACTTTTTATCATTAATTTTAAATTTAAGCAAAAAAGCAATAAGTTTGTTTGCTGTGCGTTGATAATTTTTTTAAAATTATCGACTTATAAAAAAAATGAAGATAATTTTCGTACATTGAAAGGAGGAAAAGGCAAGAAATAAACTTAGCGAAGCTAAAATGCTTTGCTCGAATAAGTTGTTTAATTAATATAGGAGTGAAGAACTCCATGCCAAAAAGTATGTCTAAAGCCATAAAGCAAATAATGAGCGTATGGCAGTATGTGCTTCCGGTGATAGTTCTGATCTCGATACAGTTTCTTGTGATGGCAGGTGTTGCCGATGAAAAAGGCAGCGTGACAAATGAAATCATAAATCAAGACCAACGAGAGGTCTTACTCGAAGATATAGATAAATCTTCGGATTATATTATTGAGTTTTCCGGAAAAACTTCGCATTATGCACATAGGTTTCAAAACCGGAAAACAGCGAGCGGCGAACGATTCGATTTGAATCAACTAACCGCGGCGCACAGGAAACTTCCGTTCGGAACTATTATCAGGGTTACTAACCTCGACAACGACAAATCTGTCTTGGTTAGAATCAACGACAGAGGTCCACATATCAGAAGCCGAATTCTGGATCTCTCTTATCAGGCGGCAAAAGAGATAGACGGTTTAGGATTGTCTCACGTCAAAGTTGAAGGCTTCATTAGGGGAACAAACGATATCAGTGTTAAATATGGTCAGGAGTATGTGTTTGGTTACTCTACCGATTCAAAACCGATATGCGTCCCTAGAAAAGCAATAAGCATTGTTGATTCTAGCGTAAGCTTTCAAGACGCTCTTGATACTTACGATAATTTAAAAAAGGATATTAGATTTAATAATGCTTACATATTTGTCAAGGCAGATATTAAAGAGGATAAGAATTCATTTAATTATTTTATCGCTGTCTTAGACAAAAAAGTTAGAAAAGGTACTTACCTAACTGCTACAATGTAAAAGAAAACTCCTCTGAACGTCCCACAGAGGAGTTTTTCATTTTATATGTAATCTTGTTTTAAAACAACCAAGTTAAAAATATCCAAAGAAACCCAATTCCAGTTACTAAATATCCAAATTTCTTTAGCATTAGTGTTTTTTTGGGTTTCGCATCAATATCTTTAACAAATATCCAGTTAGAATCTGCCAATAACAATCCCAGTACTACTATTAAATTGGGATATGAATATTCATATCTGCCAATAAAAATATTCAAAAGGAACAACAAAAAAAATACAATTGGCAGCATCAAAGTCTTAATTTTTTCTTTATTTTTCATATTAATTGCTTTCAGTTTTTATATTTAAATGATCATAAGCTGATAAATTTGTTTTTGGAATTACTCCTGCTTGAGCAGAAATATTTAAGAGCACACCAATTGCACCAGCATATATAATAACAGCTGTACCACCATAGCTAATAAATGGCATGGGTACACCTGTAGTTGGGAGCAATCCTGTGTTTACTCCTGCGTTGACAAACACATAAAATGCACAAGTTACAATTATACCTACAGCTAAAAAATATCCAAAATCATCTGGAGCTTTTTTAGCAATTAGCATTCCTCTCCAAAATATCAATCCAAATGCAAATATTATAGCAATTATCCCAAAAAATCCATATTCTTCACCTATTATAGAGAAAATAAAATCTCCATATGATTCTGGAAGAAACCAATGACTCTGACGATTTTGTCCAGGACCTACACCTGTAAGTCCACCATTACCAATTGCTATTAATGCTTGGTTTAGCTGATAATTCACAGTTTCTACCTGCGAGCTGCCATCTCCCATACCTAAAAATGCCAATATTCGATTCAATCGATATGTGGCTGATACAGCAAACAATCCTAAAGCAGAAACCATGACTGTTAAGGTTGATAATAAATGCAAAAGATTTGTATTGCCAATAAATAACATCGAAAACCCAATGAAGAAAATCAATGCAGTAGTTGATAGGTTCGGTTGCAGTGCAATTAATCCACACACTGCTAAGAGCCATACCATAAATGGTAGAAATCCTCTTTTAAAATCTTTGATAAATTCTTGCTTATCTGCTAATAATCTAGCAAAATGGAGTACTAAAGCAAATTTTGCTAATTCTGATGGCTGGAAACTAAATGGTCCTAAATCTATCCACCGTGCTGCTCCATGTGCTGCAGATCCAATTGCTAAAACAATTGCAAGTAAACTTATCGATAACATAATGAATGGTTTAGATATTTTCTTCCAAATATGATAATCAATTTTTGCGAATAGAAGCATTACAAAAAATGCAATAGCAACTCTTATTCCATGGTTCATAAACAATTTCTCTGCAGCGCCTAATTTTGTTTCAGCAAAAGTAGCACTTGCAGAATATACAAATGCCATGCTAAAAAACATCATACCTGCAGCTGGAATCATAATAAACCAATCTATATGGCCTATATACTTTTTCATTACTATAGCTCATTGACGATTTGTTTAAAAACTTCGCCGCGATGTTCAAAATTCATAAACATATCAAATGACTTGCAGGCAGGTGTAAACAACACCACATCGCCAGATTCTGCTTCTTTGAAAGCTTCTTTTACTGCTTCA
>JAUQWR010000540.1 GCA_030835065.1 Candidatus Kapaibacterium sp. | reverse complement strand
GGTTCATTGCCAAGCCACGTCCAATTGCAGAAACAATACCACTAGTAACAGTAGAATTCAAACCAAGTGGATTACCAACAGCAATAACCATTTCGCCAACTCTAACTTTTTCGATATCTCCAAAGTGAGCAACTGGCAAATTGTCTGCATCAATTTTAATAACAGCAAGATCTGTCAATGGATCTTTACCAATCAATTTAGCTTTATATTCGGTCTTATCATCGAGAGTAACTTTAATACCATCATCGACAGCATCTTCGACAACGTGATTATTAGTAACGATATATCCATCTTTAGAAATAATAACACCGCTACCTGCACCACGCGAACGGCTGCCTTCACCATCATCATTACCTCTGGGACCAAAAAATCTGAAGAAATCTTGAAACTCTTCGGGGAACTGATTGCCACCGGATTTAGAGTCAATCTTGACATCCACACTAATGGAAACGACAGTGCTTTTTACTGCTTCGCTTGCGTTTACCAACGCATCGTTAATAGCTTTTGCGGCATCCAATATTTTGACAGGTGCTTTGTCTGCCCCCAATTTGGGCTTGCCTTGAGCGAACAAATCAGAGAACCAGCCTAAGCTGATAGCAACTATTAAAAATAAACCGAAACTACCGCCTGCAATCCAGGATACCGTCTTTTTTACGGTTCTCTTCATAAATGATATACTCCTCATATCTCCTACCGTTATTAGTTGAACGATAATGTAATTTTACAACTTTTCTTGTAAAACAAAACCGTATAAAGACTCGATAGCCACTCCTTTTTTTATCATCAATTTAATAACGTTGATTTTTATTATTTTGTTTCAACTAAAACGAAAAATTAAAAAAATTAATTTTACAAATCAATGTAAATATCATTAATTTTTATTAATATACGTTTATATCACTGCTTCTATTCACATGATATTTATTTTATTTCAAATATTTTAAATTTTTTTTAAAATTTTTACAATAAGACACAAAATCGGACGTTTTTATCTTCGAATTAATCAGACAATTTTATCCGATTAGATTTGGGAGCGAAAATATAATGTTAAGACAGATTATTAAAATCGACGAAGATTTGTGCGATGGTTGCGGAGTATGCATTCCAGCGTGCAAAGAAGGCGCTTTGCAAGTGATTGATGGCAAATGCCGCCTTGTTGGGGATTTGTTTTGCGATGGTTTAGGTGCTTGTATTGGCGAGTGTCCTCAGGGTGCTATTACTATCGAAGAACGCGAAGCTGAACCTTACAACGAAGTTAAAGTTATTCAATCTTTAATCTCTCAACCTCGTAATGTAATGAAAGCTCATCTCGAACACCTTTGGGAACACAATGCTAAAGAATTCTTCAATCAGGCTATTGAATATTTAAATGCTAATAATATTGATATTCCTTTCAATCCTATGGAAAAGGAAATCAAAAAAGCCAGCTCCGGTTGCTCTTGCCCTGGTTCGGCTATGATGGATTTGCGCCATGACTCAAAATCCACAGATAATGATTCTATAGAATTAAAATCCGAGCTAACTCAATGGCCCGTTCAGCTGCATTTAGTCAATCCGGCTGCTCCATATTTCGTTGATAGAGAATTAATTCTTATGTCCACTTGTGGTCCTTTAGTAAATGCTAATGTACATCAAAATTATATAAAAGATAGATCAGTTGTTGTTGCTTGCCCAAAACTCGACATTACTGATCCTTATGTATCAAAGCTTGCTCATATTTTGGAAGTTTCGAACACTCCAAAATTAATCATAGTAAGAATTGAAGTTCCTTGCTGCGGCGGGCTTACTCAAATTGCTCATAACGCTGCAATTGAATCAGGACGCAGCGGTCTGACCATCGAAGAACATGTTTTAAGAATAGATGGTTCATTAAAAGCTAATAATATCATTTTCAAAAATTAAACGGGAGAAAAAAATGTTCTGTTACCAATGCGAACAAAACCAAAAAGGCGGATGCCATACTCAACAAGGCGTTTGCGGAAAAGATGAAACAACTGCTCAATTGCAAGATGTATTAATTCATGCTGCTAAAGGAGTATCTTTCTTTACACACCAAATTTCAGGTGATAAAACTGAATATAATGCTTTTGTTTTAGAAGCTTTATTTACTACTGTTACTAACGTTAATTTCGATTCTGAACGAATTATGCCTTTCATCGAAAAAGCTTATGAATTGAAAGAAAGAGCTAAAACTGAATTTTTGAAAAACAATTCTATCGATGCCAAATTACTTACTGATTTGCTACATCCAATCAATTTTGTTTATAATTCTGATTTGAACGAAATGGCTGAATTTGGCAAGAAAGTATCTATCACTGCTCGCAAATTCTTGCGTGGTGCTGATGTAGCTGGCGTCGAAGAAATGGCTCTCTATGGGCTTAAAGGTTTGGCTGCTTATGCCGAACATGCTAAAGTTATCAATTATACTGATGATAAAATCTTTGCTGATATTCAAGAAGCTATGTATAAACTTTGTACTGAGCTTACACTCGAAGAATTGCTCGGACTATCTCTTAAAGTTGGTGAAATCAATCTAAGAGTTATGGAATTACTCGATAGAGCTCATAATGATACTTTTGGTCATCCAGAACCAACAAAAGTACGCACTACTGGATTGAAAGGAAAAGCAATTTTAGTATCCGGTCATGATTTGCAAGACTTGAAAGAACTTCTCGTCCAAACAGAAGGCAAAGGTATTAATATTTATACTCATGGCGAAATGCTTCCTGGATTAGCATATCCTGAATTAAAAAAATATTCGCATTTAGTTGGCAATTGGGGTGGTGCTTGGCAAGATCAAATTAAAGAATTTGAAGAATTCCCAGGTGCAATCCTTATGACTACCAATTGCATTCAAAAACCAAAAGAAACTTATAAAGCTAGAATTTTCACTTCCGGTTTAGTTGCTTGGCCCGGAGTTCAACATATCGCCGACAAGAACTTCGCTCCCGTAATTGAGGCGGCATTAGCAGCTCCGGGATTCCAGGCAGACGAACCCGAACATTATACTATGACTGGTTTTGCTCACAACGCTGTTTTAGGCGTAGCCGATAAAGTTATTGATGCTGTAAAAGCAGGACAAATCAAGCACTTCTTCTTGATTGGTGGTTGTGATGGTGCTAAGAGTGGACGTAATTATTATACAGATTTTGCTGTTAAAGCTCCTCAAGATACTGTTATTCTTACTTTAGCTTGTGGCAAATTCAGATTCAACAAATTAGAATTTGGTGATATTGGTGGTATTCCTCGTTTGCTCGACGTTGGTCAGTGCAATGATGCTTACTCGGCAATCAAAATTGCTGTTGCATTAGCTGAAGCTTTTGGTACTGACGTTAATAGTCTGCCACTATCTTTGATCTTATCATGGTACGAACAAAAAGCAGTTGCTATTTTGCTCACTTTATTGCACCTTGGAATTAAAAACATTCGCATTGGACCTTCACTTCCAGCATTTATCGAACCAAATGTGCTTCAAATATTGGTTGATTTATTCAATATCAAACCAATTGGCGAAGTAGATGCTGATATTGCTGATTGTATGCAAAGAGCATAATCTATCTAATGGTTAATAAAACAAAATTGGGCAGTACTTTTTTGGAGTGCTGCCCATTATTTTTTCCGGCAAACAATTTTAAATAGATACTACTTTAATTTTAAAAAGTACCTTTATCACCACTAATTCCAATTGAATTCGGATCTGGGTAATGTTCTTTTTCACAATTTCTTACAGATTCGTCCATTCTATTTTTTTCAATTAAAATCTTATTCCAAAAACATTTGCATACTTTTTCTGAAGGTCCAATTTGTAAATTAACAATACCACCAATAAAAGTTCTTGCTCCTGCATCCATTATAGAACCTTGCAATGGATAATTAAATACTTGGCATGAATTAAAATAAATAACTGCAGGTGCTAGCTGATTGCCTTTTATACTTTCAAACCATTTATATGTGAGCATTCCATCTTCGAGCATTATTCCTTCAGTATTACCATGCCCTATATTTACAAAACCTTTCAAACCATTGGTCAGATATGTTTTATAATTTAAAGTTGAAGCTTCTTCTCCCAATAGAGCTAAAGAATTATAACCACAATTAATAAATAAGTTATTCAAATATTCAACTGTTTCTTTAGCTACTTCTACTTCAGGGAATGCAGTACCAACAACAAAATCCAATTTTAGGGCATCATTTTTTATCGAATCATAATTAAATTGTTCGTCTTCATCTTTATCTGAATCATCATCACTAACATTATATTCAACATTAGTGATTTCAAAATCATCATTTATCGTTACTCTATGAACTTCTAAAAGATAAGTAGTTCTATGAAACAGATAAATGGTTAAACTGGAAGGCATATTTTTCTTATTATTCGCAACTTTAACATCCGCTCTAAAAAATTTTTCTTTCGTATACTCAGATAAAACTTTATTAACAATTTGATTAATTCTATCTGCATAATCCGCATTAAAACCAATTTTTTCAATTGATTTTCTAAGCAGTCTTATTTGAAATTTTTCATTCATTACAATTCTCCTTTATAGTTCGATTTATTGAAAATGTATAATTAAAAACAATTGAATACCGGAAAAAAACCTATCTTTTTGTATTAAGACCAATTCTAAGCCCATTTAATTGTATATAGTTCCGCAATATTTTTAGGGCGGGTTTCTGCACATTCTGATTCTGTCATTGTTTTTGATTTCATTGAGTTGTCTATGGTTGCAATATTTAGTTTATCTCCTGTATTAAACAACCTGTCAGTCGAAAAATTCAATCCATGATCATGCTTTTTGAATGCATCAAATTCAATAGTACTAACTTTATCACCCGAAACAGTACTTTTTCCTAATGGCTGTCTATTTTCAGCATCTGGATCAATATCAGAATTATGATTCCAAGCCCTACTAAAATACCCTCTAAAATCAGGTAATAAGGATCTATTATTTCTTCCATATCCAAATCTTCCTTGCAAAACAGAATCCAATCTTGAATAATTTTCATCAAGTTCTGTTGATGGATTGCATAAGGATAATTCTTCGGCAGGAGGATTTTCTGTTGCTATATATTGATGTCTCGATCCAATTATTCCTTCAATTATACAAGACAACTCCTCTATAGCGATTAAACCTATATTGGCATAAACTTTTTTTACAGAAAATTTCATCAATGGACTAAAAGTATCTAATGATAAAATCAATTTTTTTGCATTTTGATTGACTTTAAACTGAAGAGAGAGCTCGTGTATTCCAATACCGGATTTTATAATTGATAATTTATCAATTCCGTCATCGATTGAAAACGATATTTCACCTTCATTAATTATTTCAAGGAATACATTAGCTGTAACTATCTTGTTTATTAGTAGTTCTTCCCATCTAGGAAACTCGTGAATTGCTTGTCTAAAAAACAACAGGTCTTTATTATCTTTTTTTTCTAAGATTACAGAATTTGTTTTGGTGTCAAAATTAATTCCATTCTTCTCATTCCCATTAGAAAATATCCAAGCATCAGGAATTCCAAATTCATTTTCACTTCTTTTATTGCTAAAATATTTAAAATTATAATTATAAACTAAATTTTTTTGAAAGCTTGAATAAATCAATTGATTTACATCTTGGAAGATAATACTTTTTTCATCATTCATTTTAATACTCCGTATCAAGATTATTTTTAACCAAGCCGGCAGATCTCTAAGTATATCTGCCGGCAAGATTTATTAATATATTAATTAATACTTAAAATAATTTTGACATTATTTTTGATTTTCAATTTTAAATGAATAACCATCTTTTGGATTTCCTTCAAGTACTACATCCACACTTGATACACCTTCGATGTCTTGTTCAAAAAATTGATCAGTATTTAAAACAGCAGAACTTAATACCTGTCCTACTTGAATTTCAGAAGCAAGTCCCCAATATAACTTAGGATGCAAAATAAATGTAGCTTTTTGATTATAAGCCACAATTTCTTTTCTCATCACAACATTGCCATCTTTAATCAATTCAGCACTACAACCATTTTCAACTTTTACTTCACTGCTTACTTCGATTGCATTAGATTGGCTTGCTAAACCATTTGGAATAAGAACAATACCAGTATCATCTTTCTGAACTGTATATCTTTTTCCAATTTCAGCATTCAAAGTTTCTGTATAATTTGATCCGCCCCAATTTACTCTTACTTGACTTATTATCGGAAAAACGAAAGTACTTGATGAACTCTTACCAATATCAGGCATTGTTCGCCAAGCAATTCCTTCTTTTAATACATCAAAAGTAGGGATCATATTTTTTGTAAATACAAAAATAGTTGGCTGGTCAGGATTCATAGACCTGTTGATATAATTGATTTTAACATTGGTAGCCATAATAATTCTCCTCAAAAAAATTAAAAATAATAGAATTTCTTAATGCTTAAGCATCAACTGAAGTATGATCGATCACATTGCAAAAATAAGAGAAGAGAATAAACAATAAAATGACTTGTA
>JAUQWR010000539.1 GCA_030835065.1 Candidatus Kapaibacterium sp. | reverse complement strand
TCTCCGGAAGAATATGAAAGATGGAATAATATTAAATCCACTTTAGATAAAAATGATAAAAACACTCTAATTTATTTAATTGACCAATTTTACCCAACAATTGCCCATAATTCACCGATAGGAAGCTAATGAATGAACCGTGGGATAAATTGCCGGAAGAAACATTAAAAGCTTATATCGCTTTTAATGAATATCTCAAATTAGGTTATAAACGCAGTCTTGATAAGGTTGCTTTTAAGCTTGGTATGAAATCCACGAAATCAATTGAACGTTATTCGAAGCTTTATCGATGGAAAGAGAGAGCCGAAGCATATACTATCCATATGCTAAATGAATCTCACAAGACAGTAAGATTTGCAGTTATTGAGACCATTAAAAATTATCTAACAATATTCGATCTGCCGGCTATTGCAATAGTTAAAAAGCTTTATACTAATCAGAAAGAATTAGAGGGCATGTCTATTGAAAAATTATTCAATCTTGCTTCAAAAGCTGCTAATCATATACCAAGTCTGGTAGAACTTCAGGATAGCTTAATTGATAGGATTAATCATATTCATAATCCTACTGAAATTGAAGATGATGACGTAATTGAACGATTATCTAATAATCCACAAATAAAGGCTATAATTGAACAAATTAAAATTAATTGGGAAACTGATAGCGAAAGAATCTCCCATCTTGATGGCGAAATTGATTCATGAAGAGTATATTATTAAAGCTCCTCATATTAAGCTATTAAATCAAAAACTCCTCGATATTAGTTCGGGGAGGACTAAACGTTTAATTGTCAATATGCCTCCACGTCATGGTAAAACTCAATTAATATCAAAATATTTTCCTGTTTGGTATTTAGGTAATAATCCAAGTAAAAATATAATTATTACAGCTTATCAATCTGATTTAGCTGAAGAATGGGGAGAATACTCAAAAGAACTATTTGAAGCTTATGGTAATACTTTATTCGGTAATACTCTTAATAGAAGCTCCAAATCTAAAAAAAGATGGAGAATCAATAATAATACAGGTAGTTTAAATGCTATTGGTATGAGAGGAGGTTTAACGGGTAAAGGTGCCGATGTTTTAATCATTGATGATCCAATTAAAAATGATGAGCAGGCAATGAGTATCACTTATCGCGAAAAAGCTTGGAATTGGTTTCAGGCTACTAGCTCAACCC
>JAUQWR010000538.1 GCA_030835065.1 Candidatus Kapaibacterium sp. | reverse complement strand
AGAAGGTGAAATTTTAGAAGTGAGTCCGGCTATTAAAAACATGACCGGATATGATGTTGATGAGGTCATTGGTATGGATATTTGGGATTTTCAATACCTACTCGTCAATGATTTACGTCAATTTGATTTGAATAGCAAAATCCAATATAAAAAACACATTCAAGATAGAATTGCACAATATAATATCAACAACTACAATACCAGTCAGGAAGTTGTTATTAAAACTAAATATGGTGAAACTAAATATTTAAGTACTCATTCATTTTTAGTAAACACCTCAAGTGGACTTAGGTATTGTACTTTTTCGACTGATATTTCGAGGCAAAAGCAAATTGAAATCGAAATAAATCATGCAAAAGAGCTTTATAAAACTTTAGTAAATACCTCTCCTACTCCTTTTGTGGTTGTGGACGAAAAAGGTATAATTAAGTTCATTTCTGATAATGTTATGGATCTGCTTGATACTTTCGAAATTGAACAAATAGTGGACAAGCCAGCTCTATCTTTTGTGGCACCCAATGAACGCAAAAAAGCTATTTCTGCTTTTAATGATATTAACGACAACAAACCTGTAAAAAATTTAGAACTTAGAATAAATCACTCCAAATGGGGACGCTTTTTTGTGGAAATCAATGCCACAAAACTTAGAGGTTTCCTCGATATCCCTGATGGTATTTTAATTTCTATCACAGACATTTCGTCAAGAAAAGAAGTTGAATTAACTAAAGAAAGAGCTATCAAAGCACTTCTTTCGGCTACTGAAAAGCGCCATGAAGCTCTTCAGCTATTAGACAATTCAGCCCGATTAGCTTCTATTGGTGTGATTACTGGTGGTATTACTCATGAAATTACCCAGCCAATTAATGCTATTAGGATTGGTGCCGAAGGAATTATCTCTTGGGACAAAATATCCGGAAATGTTTTGCCACAAGTAGTTATCAAAATGCTTGATGGCATTATATTCGCTACTACTCGTGTGGACGAAATTATTAAACATATGAGATCATATTGGCTCGAAAATGACGAAGATACTTCTTTATCGACAGTTAATCTTAACAAAAGCGTGCTTCAAGCAGCAAATCTTGCTAAACTTAAAGTGCAATCACACGAAATTCATTACAAACTAAGCCTCAACGATGAAGAATTATTTGTAAAAGCCAACAACGTTCAGTTAGAATTGGTTATTAATAATTTAATAGTAAATGCTGTAAATGCTTTAGACAAATCATTGAAAAAAG
>JAUQWR010000537.1 GCA_030835065.1 Candidatus Kapaibacterium sp. | reverse complement strand
GTAAAATATCATAATATTAAATAAATAATTGCATTAAAGTTGGGGATTTAATGCAAATCTAAGTGGCGAAGCCCCAAATTCGCCACAATTATTTAGGCTTTTATTCAATTTTAGTAGGCTTGCAAAGATTCTTTTTATCTTTTGCAGCTCTTGCACATCGCTTGCATATATATTCTGCTTCTTTTATTATTGTCGAGATTTCTTCAAATTTCGATTCAATGTCATCTTTTTTCAATTTGCAAAGCTCAGATTTTATTTCCAATTTTTTCATTTTATCAATCATAATATTAATTTCAAATTAATGTTTAGGCAAGACGAATATTCGAGAAATTAAATTTAAATTTTGAAAAAAAATTGATAAAAAGCTTATAAAAAATTTTAAGTAACTTACAATAAACATAATGAATTCACGTGTTTAGCCGAAATGTCCCAAAATGATAGCAAACTGCAAATTTGTTTAGTCACTTTTGGAGAACTTATGAAATTACTATTTTGTATTATTGTTTTGCTTTGTTGCCAAAGCATTTATAATTTATCAGCAAAAACAGATTCTACTAGTTTAGAAATTCAGCAAATTACTGAAAAAGCCAAATTGATAGACGTTATCGATTCTTTAATTGTTACAGACTTGGAAGGAAATCAAGAAAAAATAATATTATTAAGCAAGAATTTAACAAACGAAGACAAAAATATACTATACAATTCAAACAAAGTAAATCCCGTATTACAAATCTTCTTTAATTTAACTTTCGGATTAGGAACAGGGTCATTATTAGATGGAAATTTTGTATTGGGTACATCATGTCTACTGTTGGAGACAAGCTCAGTTATTATTCTAATTTCTTCTCCATCCAAACCTCCAAAATCTGCACAAAGACCTAAACGTAAATATCGTGATTTAGTAACTGACATTGCAATTCCATTATATGTGCTTTCAAGAATAATTGGAATAGTAGTTCCAATTGTTGATGCATGTAATACTAATCCAAAGATAAAAAATGCACTTAAATATGATCCAAATTCGACAGTTGAAAATGTTAAAAAGGTTAGCTTGGAGCCATACTTTTGCTTTTCAGAATTTTTTGATTATAGAATTGGAATGCAGCTGGTAATTAGACTATAAATATTTAAAGCCGAAGCATTAGGTATGCAACGGCTTTATATCATGGATCGGATTAAAAATATTAAGCAGCAGACTCAACAAATAAATTTAATACATCATTAATATTTATATTTGCTTGAGCAGCTAAATATTGTTCTTTTGTAGTTCTATTTTGAAGAACATTTAATTCAATAAGAGCTTCGTCGAAACTATCGATTGGAGAATTTTCGAGCTTATCGAGTGGATGACTATTATCCAATTGTTTATTATTCTCCAACATATCTAATGCAGAAAGTAGAATATCTTTTTGCCAAGAAGCAGAAGCTTGATTAATTTCTACTTTATCGACTATAGTATTAACTTGTTTTTTTTCTGCTATTTCGGGCTTAAATGGTGCAATATCAATGCTTTTTACGCCTGTATTTCTAATTTCTGTAACGTTCATAGCTCTAAGCTCCTAATATATTTGCAAAATTATTTTTCATTTTAAAATATTTATACTAATAATTTTGCAATTAGCATACCAGCTATTTTTGAATAGCAACATTGACTTCTTTCACATCGAAAGCAATTTTAAGTGCTTCAGGTTTGATACCTATAATAAAACCTCTTTTACCACCATTAATATAGATAGTATCCAAATTAAATATACTGGATTCGGCATAAACCTGCATTTGCTTTCTTGTGCCGAAAGGACTAGTTCCACCAAACATATAGCCTGTAAGTTTATGAGCGGTTTCGGCTTTGCATGGTTCTGCTTTTTTTGAACCAATCTGGCGTGCCAGCTCTTTGGTAGATACTTCTCTATCGCCATGCATAAGCACAATAAATTGATCTGATTCGCTCTCCATTACTAATGTTTTTATCACATTATGTTCATCTACTTTGAGTTCTATTGCTGTTTGAGCAGTTCCACCTTTGTCTTGATATTCGTATTCAAAGGGCTCGAAGTCAATTTTTAAATCACGAATAACTCTTATTGCAGGAGTTACCGGATAATCTTTTTTTGCCATGATAATTACCGAAAAAAATACTTAAACAATATTTAAAATTAAATATAATAAATATAATTTTCAAACGAAAAGCAGATATTATAAACCTTGTTTAGATTTTAAAAAGTGATATATTTGTATTCGATTTGAAATTAAAAGGAAAAAAAATGGAATTGATGGATATATTAGAATATTGCAAGAAATATGTTGAAGAAAAGAAACCGATAATATTTAGCGAAGAGCAGTTCAAGTCTATGACAGATGAAGATGCAAGAGCTATTGTTCTGAAATTTGGCGACAAAGGTTTGTTTAGATTGCCTTATTCAGAAATATACTTTTTTGAATGGCTCAAAGAGGC
>JAUQWR010000536.1 GCA_030835065.1 Candidatus Kapaibacterium sp. | reverse complement strand
TTCCGCATAGATTTCAGGCTTATACCATTGCTCATTACCAATTTCCCAATACTTAACCCTATAAGGTTCATAACTCCCATTTAAATATCGCTGATATCCGTAGAAGGTATTTGTATCAGAATTTGCATATTCTATCCACTCTGCTGCTTCTTTTGTCGAACCATTTTCATAATTTACTGTAATCAAAGGTTCCATAGAAAACCTTCGGCATATTTTTATATATTCCTCGAAACTAAAATCTAATCTTTGATAACCAGCAAAACCAAAATTATTTGGCGATATACGAGAATCAATATCATAAATACATTCACTCCACCTTGCAAATTCACTATCTGCAAACCATCCGCCAGGATACCTTAAAATGCTGGGTTTCCAATATTCAAAAAAATCAGAATACTCCTTTCTTATTCCTAAAACATTATCATTTGGCATCAAAGAAAACTCATCAAAATAAGCGACTGTAAACCCAGAGTATTCTAATTTAAAGATACATTTACTAAGTCCTTTTATTATTGGTAAATCAAGTTCATATTTTTTCCAGCTTTTTGAATTTATTTCTATTTCACTACTTGTCAATTCTTTATAATTTGTATCCAACAACAAGATTTTTACTTTTACTGTTTCATTGCACATAGCATAAAAATAAGAATGATGTGAAGATCTATCAGTTAAATGGACTTTTTGAGAGATACCAACTGGCAATCCATTCTTAGAATTCAATCCAATATGATATTTTCCTTTTTTATTGTAACCACCCTTAATAATATCTACTCGACCATTTTCAGAAAAAATTTCCCATTTATTAAATGTTTTATTATATGTATAGTCATCAACTCCTCTATCTAAAAGTTCCTGTGCCCATAATCCCATAAAACCATTAGTAAAGTCCATTAGTAATTCAATAAAACCGCCATTGTTCATTAAGTTTACTTCAAAATCATTATTTTTACTATTAGTAATATGAATTTTCGATTTTTCTGCAAATATTATTCTCGTTGATAATAATAATATACAAATTAATAAAAGTGTATTTCGCATTAATTATACCATGATAAAATCACAACTATTCTTATTATCAATATATCATATTATTCTGTTTTTAGCAAAATTTATCAATTATTTAATTAAATATTTCAAATTTCAAGGTTAATAATTTATTTATTTTAATTTTTAAATTTTTTTTTTGTAACTACTCTTACGATTAATTGTCTTTGTATCATTAAAATTGACAAATATTTTTTTTCTTTTTAAACTTATTTCATTAATTTAATATCAATAAGGTTAAAATATTAAAAAAATAAAAAACAAGGGATTATTATGACAAAAAATAATAATGTCGAGTATTTCTTTTTTGAACTCTTTTGTATTGATCCCGCTGATATTAAAAGTGAGACTGCTCTTGCTCAAGCCCTCTCTTTTAGTCATAACCTTTGGGGTGATAAAATTCCTAAGATTGATACTGAGAAAGCTCGTATTAGAATTAAAGAAGAAGTTTCTGGTATTAATATTATTATTATGCCTGTCGATACTTCCAACGTTATTACTTCTTATTTTGAATCTGCTTTTATGATTAATGTGTTTGGAGATAGCTTCGAAACTATTGAAAATTTTAGATTGAAACTTCTCCGGCATCTTAAAAATACTTTGCAATTTAGCTCAATTAGACTTCTCACAGATGATGTTTCAACTTATATCGCCAATAAATTGTATCCAGAAATTAATAAAGTTGAAAATTTGTTGCGCAAGTACTTAATGAAATTCTTTATTCAACGTATTGGTACTGATTGGTGGGAAACTACCGCTACTCGTGCTATGATCGAAAAAGCCAGATTGAGAAGGCTGGATAGAAAAGATGAAATTACTATGTTTATTGATGATGAACTTAGATATATTGACTTCGATGACCTTGGTGAATTAGTCTATAAGCAATCCTCCGGCTACAACAATCCTGACAAAATTGTTTCCAGATTATATAATATTGAACGTATTGAAGATTTTTTCAATCTTAAAAATGAATTGCAAAGCAATTATACAAAGTATTTTAAAGAAAATTTCCAAGATAAAATGTTTGAGCAAAAATGGAAGGATATTATCAAACTTCGCAATAAAGTTGCTCATCAAGGTATTTTTTATAAAAATGAAATGATTTATGGTTTGGATACTTTGAATTCTTTGACCGAGATTATTAATAATGCTGAAAGAAAAATTGATGAAGTTGTGTTTAGTATCGAAGATAAACAAGCCATTCGTAATGCCACTATCGAAGCAACTCAGATGGATGAACCGATTAACCTTGAAGGCTTGAAGATTCTTGGTAAAATGGAATTCCCTGATACTAGCTATAAAACTTTTTCTAAATATATTGATATAAGCGAACATGAACTTTTAGCTGAACTTGATGAACTTCAATCTTCAAAATGGACAAAGTATATTGGACTTAAATGGTTTGTAACTGAATACTTAGCTAATAAAAATTATAATATTGCTACTACTTATTCCTTAGTTAATATTATGATCGATAAAGGTATAATTGAAAAATATGAAGTGCCCTCTCCTAATGGTTATGTTATAATTGCAATCAGACTCAATGAAGAAGAATTTGTAGAAGAATAAATATTTAATATTTAAGATGTTTATTCCATGTTTTATTCGTTATTTTATTAAAAACATGCTTGGTCTTTGATATTTTAGACCAAGCATTTTTTTTCATTAGAAGCAGTCAATTCTGTCTTTAAAAACTTGGTGTCCTTTGTGCTCCTTCTTGAATATGAAAAACGAATAAGATAAAGTAAGAAGAGCTTCACAAAGTTACACGAAGTTTCGCACAAAGTTGCACAAAGTAAAGAAGATATAAATTTTAAAAGCTTATTGTCCTTTGCGCTCCTTTCTTAATGTTTCTGAGAGAAATGCAGAACTTCGAAACCTCGAAGAAGAAGAACTATGAATAGTAGCGCAATTTGCACGATATTATTAGATTGATTTGATTTTTATTATCATTCCAGTAATATTATCATACTTATTATCAATATTCCATAACTTATTTTAAAAAGATTACATTTTCTTAGAAATTTAAAAATTTTACTTGCAAATATAAGATAACAGTGTTAAGTTTGTATTAAATAAAATAACGGTGTTAAAATAACAGGTGAAAAATGACCAGACCATCAAATCCAGAAATGGCAGAAAAAATAAGAACTGAAGCTGCCAAACTCATTTTTGAAAAGGGACTAGCTGCTGTAAGTGCACGCACAATTGCAAAAAATTTGGGTATTACTGCTACTACTATCTATTATTATTATAAAGATATGAATGAAATATATAAAGCAATCAAAATTGATGGATTTATAGGGCTCGATTCATTCATTCAAGAAAAACAAAATATAACTGATAGCGCAGCGAATCAATTAGCTTCAATAATGGAATCTTTTATTATATGGTGCAAACAAAATTCTAATCTTGCAGAATTGATGTTCGAAAAGCTTCCTGCTCAATTTGACTTAACAGAGGAAGAAATGCAAATTTATTATTTGAGTTATTCCCGCGTAGTTAATGTTCTTGAATATGGAAAATTAAAGGGTGAATTCAAGTTCGATGATGTTGATGAAGCTGCTTCAATTGGTTTTGCTATGATCTATGGTATTATTGTATTGGATTTGAACAAAAGATTTCACGAAAAATATTGGGATGATATTTCAATACTTATTAGAAGATCAAAAGAACTTTTACTGAATTATCTAAAGGTCAATTAATGAAAAAGTTACTAATAATCGCACTAACAATTCTGTTTTGTAATTCACTTTATGCCTCAGAAAATAAGTTTGGTATAGGAACAGAACTCGACGCTCTCCCATTTATTTCGGGTGGTTACTATTCTTCTATTTGGCTTGGTAATGATAATATTAGGATAAGACCAGTAATAACTGAAACTGAAATTCCAAGTTTTGCTGTTGCAAAAGGTTTCGAAAACCATGAATTGAAAGTAAAAGCGATAATATTTGATTATTGTTTTGGAGATAAATTTGATGAATGGTGGATTGGGATAGGTTACGAAAATTGGGATAATAATATTAAATCAAAGAAAAGCTCTCTTACAAAGCAATTCTCAAATAATATTATTACAGTTGGAGCCGGATATATATATAAATTTTGGGGTAATTTATATGTGAATCCTTGGGTTGCAGTTCACTATTTAGCAGACAATCATGAGATTAAATTTGCTGATGAAGTATTAAAAAATTCTGTGTTAACTCCAGAAATTTCAGTGAAAATTGGTTATAATTTCGAGTTTTAATATGCATAGAAGAGAATTTAATAAAATTGCATGCTTATCTTGTATGATGCTTGCATCTGCTGGATTAAACTCCTGCACAAGTACTAATAAAATTAGGTCTAAAAATGATTATCCAAAAGGATTAAATATGAAATTCGAAAAATTGATTTTAGATGCTATAGCTGCTCCATCGGGGCATAATACCCAACCTTGGAAGTTTAGAGTAACTGAAGGAATAATCGAAATTCATCCCGATTACTCAAAAGCTCTTCCAATTGCCGATAAAAACAATAGAGAACTATTTATTAGTCTGGGTGCTGCTTTAGCCAATCTTGAGTTGTCTTCGGCTTATTATAATTACCATACAAAAGTAAATTTTGACAATGAATTCATACAAGTTGCTTTAACGGAACATAAGCAAGATGATATTCAATTAGATATGTACAATAGCATAAAAAGCAGGCACAGCAACCGCAGATTATATGATGGCAAAAGAATTGAAGATTCTACTATAAATGCATTATCAAATATTGCAAAAGATGAGATTGGGATTAAATATATTGATAAACCAGATGATATCAATAAATTAATTGAATTATCAAGCGAAGCCAATTTTAAAATGCTAGAAAATGACGAATACTTTACTGAGTTAAAATCTTGGATTAGATTTAATGATTCAGATATTGAAGAAAATTTAGATGGTCTCGCCTACAATGCAACCCTAAATCCATCTGCACCGGCTTGGCTTGGAAAGATTTTCATGAATTTATTCGCTAATGCAAAAAAACAGTCAGCTAAAGATGCTGAACTTATTAAATCTTCATCCTCCATTTTATGTTTATATTCTAAACTCGATGATAGAAAATCTTGGATTGAAACCGGAAGACAATTCGAGAGAATTGCCTTGTTTTTAGAATCAAAAAACATCAAAAATGCGCATGTCAATCAATGCTGTCAGGTAGAGGAAATCAGATCAAAATTTGCAGAAACCATGCAAATTAATGGATTTCCTCAATTGATATTGAGAATTGGATATGCAGAGCCGACCGCCAAGTCGCCTCGCAGAGCAGCAAATTTTATTTAACTTAGTACCCATTGATTGCTCTATCTGAAACGGCGGTATATTTAAACTTTTTGAATATACTGTCGTCTTCATTATTCTTTCCTCGTTTTTGGAGATTAAGCATATCAATTCTATCAGATCCTAGTAGCATTTCAGCTAGACTATCGCTATCAATTTGATTATCAGAATAGCTATCTGAATAGATAACTTTAGTATCGTATAGATATTTAGTAATCACTTTTGTTTTTATAACAGTCAATGTATCAATTATTGTTTTAGTAATTGTTGTTTGTTGTGGAGCAGTTTGTATATATTCAATTTTTTCTGTTTTCAGAAAAGCAAACCCAATAATAAATGCTAATAATACAGCTGCAACAGATTGATAAGCTGGAATTTTGAATTTTAAAATATTAAATTTTTGTTTTTTATTTAGTGCATTGAGCAAATTTTTATCAATTATGAACTCAGTCTGCTCAAAATCTTTTTCAAAAAAAGTTTCTAAATTTATTTTTGACTGTCTAATTGAATTATATTTTTGTTCATTTATTCCAGATGCTTCTAATTTACGAATTTCATCATTTGTAAGTTCAGCAAATGACTTTTTTTCGATCATATCATATATTTGATTTTCATTTTCCATTTTAATTATCCATATAATTGATTTGAGATTTTACTTTTTTTGAGATTTTATTTAAAGCATTAAACAATCTTGATTTGACAGTGCCTAATGGTATATCAGAAATCTCGGCAATTTCATTTAGTGACAATTGTTCTTGAAATCTAAGTATCAGTATTGATTTTTGAGTTGCAGGCAGTAAATTGATTTGCTCATTTATTAATGTCATCAATTCATCTCGTTCAAATTGCTTATTAAAATTGTCATCATCTTGGATTTCATCAAAATCAATTTCTTCGTCTAAGAATTTCATTTTATCACTCTTTTTATATTCATCAATGCATTTATAATAGCAAATCGAATAAATCCATGTAGAAAATTTTCTGTTTACATCGAACAACTCCGGCTTATTGATTATTTTCAAGAAAATATCATGAGTAAAATCCTGTGCTCTATGCAAATCATTATTTAGCATTTTTCTGAAATAGTAGTTAATTTTTTTATAGTATCGTTTATATAACTCCTCAAAGGCAGGATTTTTACCCTGCCTGAATTCGAGGACGAGCGACTCATCAGTAAAGCTCTTATAATCAGTTTTAATCTTAAATATATTCATATTACTTTTCGATAACGATTGACTT
>JAUQWR010000535.1 GCA_030835065.1 Candidatus Kapaibacterium sp. | reverse complement strand
AAGTAGGTGTTTGATTTATTGCTTTAAGAATTTCATATTGAAAGATGTTCGTATCTTGAAATTCGTCAACAGATATTTCATAAAACTTATTGGCTAATGAACTAGCAACAAAGGCATTTTCGGATATTATTTTGTATGATTTATACAGGATTTCATTAAAATCAATTGCTTTTTTAGTAGATAAAAAGTCAAAGTACAATTCCGCAATATATTCTAAAGACTCAACATTTCCCCACTCAACAGTTTTATCCAGTTCTCCGTTTAATAATCGTTTTATTTTACTTAATTCATCCAATGGACTGTCACCCAAATCAATATCAGAGTTGATTTCAATAAACTCATTTAATTCATCGTAAGTGATTATTTTAGGTTTGTTCCAATTATATAACCATGAAAACGGTCTGAGGATAAACTCAAGACAAAACCTATGTATAGTTCCAATAAAAATTTCTTTATCATCTGCATTAAGTCTTGAGGATATTTCATCAGCACCGGCATTTGTATATGTTATTAAGGCTAATGATTTATGATTAGGTAAAGTTTCTAACTTTTTTTGTGCTCTTGCAACTAAAGTTTTTGTTTTACCAGTACCAGGAGAAGCACTAACAATAGTATTTCCCGTTAATTCAAATGCAACTTTTATTTGTTTAGAGTTTAACATTTATTTTGGGATGTTTTTGCATTTTGCGATATGCGAGATTGCAGATTTAATATACGCAGGAACAACAAAATCTTTATCTATTAACAAACTTAACTCTTGTGCAAACCTACCCTTTTTTACTGTTTGGTCAATTCGTTTTATTAGTTCTGTTTCCCATAGTTCAGGATTGTCTTTTGTAGCATTAATCAAGTTATTATATGATTTTTCATGCCCTAAATTCACAAAACATTTTTTCAAATACATATTGTTTATAATAGAAGTAGGAAATAAATCTACTTCTAAGGTCTTTATTCCTGACGAAACCAAAACACGGTCAGCGACTTCCAATGCTTTTGCATTAGCTACAGATGTTGTATTTTCTTCTCCTTCATCCAATTCGTCTGAATCTCCATCAATAATTGCAGATACAGGTATCTCTAGATTGTTATTTTGAACAATTTTTAAGTATGGGTCAAAATATCTACAATGAATAGGGATGACGGATATATTGTGTTCAGTTAAATTTATTCCAAATACCTCTTTAGCAATAGATGGTAGAATAAACTGTTCCCCAACTCCCTCAACATAGATAATTGCTGATGCAAAAAACATTTCACTTCTTGTGGCATCCAAATATCTTTTAAGTAACAAATTGTCCCTTTCAGATAATAAGCCTTCTTTGAATGGTGAAAATGATTTTACTTCCTTATTAGTATTTCTAAACAAGATGCTTAGATTTTTAAAGTCGCAATCACTTGCAATATGAGTTGAATGAGATGTCATAAAAACTTGAGTAGTTTTTAAATCATTCAAATTAGAAAAAAGTATCTTCTGCAACTGGGGATGTAAATGCGCTTCAGGTTCTTCTATAAGAAGGATGTTAATTTCATGATTGTTACTTGAATTTTCTAATTCCGCTATAAATAAACTTAGATATAGGATATTCTTTTGACCTAATCCAAGAGTTTGAATCGGAACATTATTGTCAGACTCTGGACTATAACATAAATTCAATTGGCTCCATGCATCTATATCATAATTTGAAAGAAAGCTAATCGATATAGGAAATGAAAAATATTGTCCCGCAATACTTTGTCCTTTCTTTTGAATATTTTCTGCAATGTCTGGTATGAAACCTAAACCATTCAATTCTGTTGAAGACTTTTTTAAAATTGATTTTACACTTTCAAGTTCCGTTTTTGTATCAGTTCTAGATTGACAATATTTACTAAGTAAGGATTTAGTGCTACCGTGTAAATCAGAATTTATATTCCTAAAAGCGTTAATGTAATATAGATTTATGCCATCTAAATCAGAAAATCTAATTGATTGGAGAGTAAGAATATCCTCAACTACTAATGAGTTGCCACTACCAAATAATTGCCATTTAAATTGTGAAAGTTCAATTTGAGGCGGAATTTCTTCATCTTCAATAAATTTGCTTTTATGTGCAAATAAATAGGTAATTCGTGCAGTTGTATCACTTGTTTTGAATGAATGAAAAGTCGGAAATGAAGCTAATTTTTCGCTATAAAGTTCAATGCTGATTATTACATGGTCATCAATAGTCACTTCTTTTTTAAATCCATGAAAATCTTTTATGTCTAAATTTCTTGCATTGTAAGATAAGTCTCTATCGAGTATTAGTCTTATTGCCCAGTAAAGATTGCTTTTACCAATGTTGTTTTCGCCAATTATCGTCTGAAATCCTTTTGAAAAATCAATGCTAAAATCTTTGAAATTTCTAAAGTTTTTAATAGTAATATTTTTAATATTCATATCAGTTTGTTATTAATTAGCTTTATTGTTTTAGCATTAGTCCCAACCCATTTACCTACGAATCCTCAATAAATGTAACATTAAAATAATAAAATATTTTAAAACAAAAAAAAATAAATTATTGAATACGGAAAATGTGAATAATTATGTATGACGAACAACTATTATTCCTTTCAAAAAATTACTGAATGATGTTTGTTATACAATACTATTCATCATTTATAGAGTTAATTCCTTGTTGTTTCAGTTTTTCAAGAGCTTCTTTCATAGCCAGAACTTGCTCTGCCGGGTGCCCTGTCCAAACAGTAACTTCTCCGACCACTCTGAATGGTTCGGTAGAGCGGTATGATTTTGTAGGATTACCAGGAAACTTCTTGTCAGTCAAGTCGGGGTCATCTTCAATAGATCCAGTCGGTTCTACAAGGTAAATTCTTTGCTGTCCATCACCAAAAGCAAGTTCAGCAGCCCAAATAGCAGCATCTAATGTAGCTGACAAAAAAATATATTTGGCATTCTTCCTATGCCCATAGTTTGAAACGAAACCGGTTTCGATTAGGTCGCCTATTTTCAAATCGGCTTTTGTACCGTGAAAGTAAGTCTGAGCAAATGGGGTAGAGCCTTGGCTGATAATTTTATTTTCGTTGTTATTTTTTTCTTTTGTCATAAACTTATCCTGTTTTAAACTGATAATTGAGAATAAATAATGATAATTACAAACAGATTGAACAATAAATATTAGTCATTTAGTGTAATTTACACTTCAACCGATTAGAAAATTGTCAAATAATCTACTTATTGTTATATCCCAATTGTTTTACTACGTGTAAGACGCAGACATTTTATTTCGTATCTAATAAGTCATTCAAAATAATTACTTTACTACCATTTTTAACGTAATAATCCAACATTCCATCGATTTTTCTTTTATCATAACTTGTAATACAATCCGATAAAACAGTAACTTTATAGTTTTCCTTGCACATATTATATACAGTTGATTTCACGCAGGCAATTGCATCTGCGCCTGTAATGAAAAATTCGCTTATTTCATTTTGCTTGATAAAGTCAGCAAAACCATCGCTTGTCAATGCATTACCTTTGGATTTTTCAAAAATGTTTGCAGAAACCATTTTCATATCAGAAACTAATTCAGAACCACGTGTATTAGGTTTGAAAGTTCTTGTGCCATCAGATAAGTTATAATGCCTAATGTAGGCAACATGAATTTCATTTTCAACTGCCCAATCTACTGCCCGATTAATATTGTCAATGATTTCTTTATAGTTTTTAGTAATGTCATTTTGAATGTCAATTACCACTAAAGCCTTTTTTTGCATGTAATTACCTTCTATAATTATTATATTTTAGTTTAATTATTTTTATACAAACCTTCGCATATTGGCAGCTAAGTTTTAAAAACATAGATACAGCATATCAATCGATAAATATAACGAATGTCAGGTGTAGTTAGTGGCAGGTTTTCTTGTCTGCAGCCATTATCTTATCGCAATTTATCATTAATAATTCTTATCAGTTCATTTCCCAATTTCTTTGCATTATATGCATCTGAATTATCCATTTGAAATTTTAAAATAGGAATATCTTTATTATTGTCCACAAGCAAAAGTGTTACAATAATAAAGTCAGAACCTAATGATCCAACACGTCTTATTTTTATTACTTCTGTGTTCATTTTAATTTTTAAATTAGAATTCAGAGGAATTGTAGTAGGTATAAGATTGTGTCGAAATCTGAATATTTGGTTATTGACAAAAATTCCATCAACAAGTTGTTTAATTAACGTTAAAGTTGCGAAAACAACTAAGGTAAGTCCAAAAATAATTCCAATAAATTTTGTAGTAATGTCAGATGTTTTGATAAACGGAGCAATAATTAGAAATAGTCCGCCAAATAAAAAGAAAATAACGCCCAAAGTCGATTTGAATCCTAAACGAAAACTGTGTTTTATGCCCACGAATTTGTCGTTCGCCTCAATTTTCAAACAAGCTTGGTTTGCAATTTCAAATATGTCTTCATTAATTACTGTCAATTTTCTTGTCCTTTAAAACTTGTAATCGATGGATTTGTGTAAGAAACACGACGGATTCGGGCTGCGCTTGTCAAGCTAAAAGTGATTCGAAGCAGGTTATAAGGCTTAAGTAATTTATTAAACTCAAACTTCGAATAATTCATTTTAGAAACAGCCTTTTATTTTTTCTGTTAATCGATTAAAATCATTTCC
>JAUQWR010000534.1 GCA_030835065.1 Candidatus Kapaibacterium sp. | reverse complement strand
TACAAATTGGGAATTGGATAAAACAGGTTTTACATTGCAAACACTTAGCTTTATAAATTGGAACTGGAAAATAAGTCCTGTTTTTACTTCAAATTTTGGAATTCATAGTCAGTTTTTAAAAATCAGTAATAAATATACAATAGAGCCTAGATTAGGATTATCCTGGAATTTCATAGAAGGTCAATATCTCAATTTTGCTATAGGAATACATAGACAATCACTTCCGCTATTACTTTATTTTTCATCAACTGATAACCATTCTCTTGATTTTATGGAATCAAAACATGTTATTTTAGGATATTCAAATCAGCTGTTAGACGATTTACTTTTAAAAGTAGAAACTTATTATAAAAATATTAGTAGAGTTCCAATTAGTAAAGGTGTTTTAGATTATTGGTCTTTTCTAAATATAGGAACCAATTTTGGTTCAATTGGGGGTAAAGAAAATTTAGTGAGTAATGGTACTGGTAAGTGTTATGGTGCAGAATTATCAATAATCAAACATTTTTCAGATGGATACTTCATAAATGCAACTGCATCATATACCCGACAAGAATATAAAGGCTCTGATGGTATTAATAGGTTTGGGGGTTTTGATAACATCTATATAATAAATTTTCTTGCTGGTTATGAATTTAAAATTTCTGATATTTTCACTATCGAATTTTCCGGTAAATATACTTTAGCCGGTGGGGCCCCTTACACACCAATCGATACCATTAAATCTAGAACAAATAATCAAACTTACTATCTTACAAATAAAGCATTTTCGATAAGAAAGCCAGATTATAATAGAATGGATGTAAAAATTGATTTTAGGACAAATTTCCAAAAACTGAGCATAATCGGTTATATTTCTATTGAAAATATTTTTAATACGAATAATATTCTTGAATATCAATGGAGTAATTCTAAAAAGCAAATTGAATCAGTTTATCAATTAGGTATTTTCCCATTAGGTGGTGTCCGATTAGAATTTTAGCTTTAAAAATAATTAATTTATTCTGTTAAATATACAATTTTATCCAATTATGAGATCAAAATTTTTAATTAACATTCTTGAAGCATATGGTGGCATTGATTTATGGCACAATTCAAAGGGTATTCATGCTTCAGTAAGTGTAAAAGGATTATTATTCAAATTAAAAAGATTACCTTACTTTAAAAATATTAAGGTTGAGATAGACCTTGATAAATTCTATTCAAAAATCACTCCTATTAATGATAATCCTGAGTTGTCAGGTGTATTTGATAATAATAAGGTGTATCTCCAATATAGCAATGGAAAAATATTAAAAGAAAGAATTAATCCAAGGAGATTCTTTCCATATGGTAGAAGATTAATATATTGGGACGATTTAGACATCACTTACTTTGCAAATTATGCACTTTGGAATTACTTTACCTTTCCAAAATTATTAATGAATTCTCAAATTAAATGGATTGAAAAAGAAAATATTTTATTTGCTGAATTTCCAGATTATTTTCCGACTCACTCAAAACATCAATTGTTTATTTTTGATAAAAACACTGGATTATTAAAACAACATAATTACATTGCTGAAGTAGTAAGTGGATTTGCAACTGCTGCAAATGTTATTAAAGAACATTGCAAAGAAAATGGAATAGTATATCCATCTCATAGAATAGTTACACCTCAATCTAAGAAAAATGGATATCTAAAAAAACCAATTATTGTTGATGAATATGTACATAAGCTAATTATGTTTTAATTCTTTGAATTTTTATAAAATAATTGAGTAAAACTTTAATCAATCTAACATTCTAATTCATTATACAATATTTATCTTATGTATAAAATTAAGGTTACTTTTTGTTTAATTAATTTGTGGAGATTAGTTATCGTATTTACAAGTCACAATCAATTCCAAAATAAATATTTATTAATAAATTTTTATACTCAATTTTATATTTGGCAGAATCGGAATTTTTTTTATATTAGTAATACGTTTATTGAAAGTATGTAAATAAACGCTTTTATAACAATTTCGTTATTCTGTTAATGTTGAGTGTTAAGTTACTTAAAACTCAAAAATGTAAAAGATAATTTGATTATTAAAATGCAATTTACAATTCAATAATTAGTTTATTATCAAACAAATAATGTAGTTATTACTATGAAACCATTAAAAACAAATGTTTACTTTAAAGTTGGGACAATAATAATCATTGGTTTATTATTGTTAATACCAACAGCAATGATTATGAATTTAATCAGCGAAAGGGAAAACACACAAAAAGTAGCAATTAAAGAAGTTAGTTCAAAATGGGGCGGCGAGCAGACAATATCCGGTCCTTTCATATCTGTTCCTTATATACGATACATCAAACAATACTCACAAACCGACACAACTACAAAGTATGTTCTTGTAAAAGATTATATTCATTTTCTGCCTACAGACTTAAAAATAAATGGAACAATATCTCCCGAACAAAGATACAGAGGCATTTATGAAATTGTTGTATATAATTCAAAACTAAATATTTCTGGAATTTTTAATAAAGTCAAATTTGAAAATTTAGATATTCCGTTAAAGGATATTCAATTCGATAAAGCAATAGTATCTGTAGGTATTAATGACTTAAGAGGAATTGAAAAGCAAATTAATTTGAATTGGAATGATACTAATATTTCATTTAATTCAGGTGTAATAACAAATGATATTATTTCAAGTGGAATAAATGCTCCCGTTAATTTAGCAAATAATGACAGTAGTTCTTACAAATTCTCATTTGATTTAGAATTAAAAGGAAGTCAATTATTATATTTTATGCCTGTTGGTGAAGTAACAGACGTAAATATTTCTTCTACTTGGAACAATCCTTCATTCAATGGTGCATTTTTGCCTGATTCCAGAACAATTGCTGAAACAGGTTTCTCTGCAAATTGGAACATTTTACATTTGAATAGGAATTATCCTCAAATGTGGATTGGCAATAATGTAAAAATCGACTCTTCTGCATTTGGTATTGATTTAATAATGCCTGTAGATAATTATCAAAAATCTATGCGTTCAATTAAATATGCAATATTATTTATTGTATTTACATTTATTGTTTTCTTTTTCGTAGAAGTATTAAATAAGATTTTCATACATCCTATTCAATATAGTTTGGTTGGACTTGCTTTAATTTTGTTTTATACTTCATTATTGTCAATTTCAGAACACTTAGACTATAACATTGCATTTCTTATATCTGCTATTTCTACCTTACTATTAATTATTGGATATGTGAAAGCAATTATTAAATCTAATTTGATTACTTTTATAATTGCTGGCATTCTATCAATACTATATTCCTTCCTTTTTGTTATTATACAATTACAAGATTATTCATTATTGATTGGAAGTATAGGAATATTTTTAATCTTGGCATTTGTCATGTATTTTTCAAGAAAAATCGATTGGTATAATCTTAATATTGATGAAAAATAATTGGGTATAACAACAGAAAATCAATTTTGCTTTTTCTGTTAGAAACCAAAATATATTATACAATACTACTAAAAATCAATAGAGGCAGGTCTTAGATCTGTCTCTTTTCATATAAACCAATTCCAAATTATGTTATTTTTTTATCTGATTTTTACTTGGATAATAAATAAAAAAAATCAGCTTTGCAGCTGATTTTTTTTAGTATTGCGC
>JAUQWR010000533.1 GCA_030835065.1 Candidatus Kapaibacterium sp. | reverse complement strand
ACAGCAAAAGGTGAAGGTCTTACATATAAGTGGTATAAAAACAATGAATTGATGATAGGCGAAACAAATTCTAGCTTAAGCATAAAAAATGCTAATAAAGTAGATGAAAAAGAATATTTCTGTATTGTAAGTGGATTGTGCGGATCAGATACATCAGCAAAAGTATTGCTAACTGTCGATGTAAATTCAATATCTGATAAACCATTAAATTCAGAAAAATTCAATTTAAGCGTACAAAATAATTCAATAATTCTTTATAGTGAATTGGAATGCTCTACCAATTTGAGATTAGTAGATAATAATGGAGCCTTGATAGGTCAAATTTATTCCGGTGAGATTATTTTAGGCAAAAACTATTATAATTATGATTCGAGCAATTTGGCTTCGGGTACTTACTGGATTGTGGCAGAATGTAATGAATATGCTGCAGTGCTTAAGCTTAATATCGTAAAATAATATTAAAAATATGATTTAAAAAACCTTCCGAAATCATTTATCGGAAGGTTTTTTTTATAAATATCAGAGTTTGATGACTTTAAGGAATTTACGTTTTCCAACCTTAAGTAGTCTTTCGGAACTAATATCGACAGGAGCAAAGCCTTCTTCAATTTTTTCACCATCGACGCTAACCCCGCCGCCATCAATTAGTCTTTTAGCTTCTTTTTTTGATGGAGCAAGATTAGATTTTACAAGAAGATCCATAATACCAATTTCATTGCTATCATGCTCAATACTCATGCTTTCAATTTCGTCGGGGAGCTCTTTATTTTTAAAAATTCTTTCAAATTCAGCGAAAGCATCATCGCCTGCTTGCTCGCCATGATACAAAGCAACAACTCTTTTGGCAGCATCAACTTTAGCATTGCGAGGATGAGCCGAGCCATCAGCCAAGCCTTTTTCTACAGATTTGACAAAATCAGTATCAGCCATAGCTGCATATTGCAGATAGCGGCATATCATATTATCAGGAATAGACATTACTTTGCCAAACATTTCGCGGGGAGTATCAGTTAGAGCAATATAATTGTCGAGTGATTTACTCATTTTTTCGACTCCGTCTGTACCTTCGAGAAGTGGCATAGTTAAGATACATTGAGGTTCCTTGCCATAAGCTTTCTGAATTTCGCGTCCAACTAGCAAATTGAACTTTTGGTCGGAACCACCAAGCTCTACATCGCTTTCGATTGCAGCAGAGTCCATAGCTTGTGCAAGAGGATATAGCAATTCATGAACGCTAATAGGCACACCAACCTTAAATCTTTTTGAGAAGTCGTCGCGCTCGAGTAATTGTGCAACAGTATATTTTGAAGTGAGTAGAATAACATCATTGAAAGTCATTTTAGACAGCCATTCGGAGTTATATCTAACTTCTAATCGATCATTAGAAAGAATAATATTTGCTTGTTCGAGATAGCTTTGCCCATTAATTCTAGTTTCTTCGAGAGTAAGTTGTGGGCGAGTTTTGGATTTGCCGGTTGGGTCGCCAATCATGGCAGTAAAATCGCCAATAATAAGAATAGCTTTGTGACCTAAATCTTGAAATTGTCTCATTTTGTGGAGCACAACAGCATGCCCCAAATGCAAATCCGGGCGGCTGGGGTCTGCACCCAGCTTTATAGTCATAGGTTTGTTCTTTTTAATAGAAACTTCAATTTTTTTGACTAACTCGTCTTCCGGAAGAATATCGATAGCACCGGAGCGAATAAGATCCATTTGTTCGTTGACCGAAGGAAACATATTAAAACCTTTATAATTTTATTCAATTATTATCAATTAAGAAAAGCAAAAATAAAGATTTTTGCACAAATATTAAACCAAGGATTTGAAATAAGGCGAATTAGCTTATTTTTTTGATAACAACTAAAGTTAAATCATCATTTTGATAGAAGCCATCGGAATAATTTTTAATTTCGTTGACCATTTCCATCATAAAATCAGTGGAGCTAAGCTGCTTATTAGCGATGAAAAATTCAGTTAAAGATTCTTCGCTGTATTCTTTGCCATGAATATCTTGTGCTTCGGAAAATCCATCAGTATACATTAATAGAGCATCGCCAATATTGAAATTGATTTCTCCGATTTCGTAAGGTATCGGAATATCCAAAATGCCAAGAATAATACCACCATCTTTGAGTTGAATTACTTCGTTATTTGATCTAAGAAATATCGGATAATTGTGCCCGGCATTAATAAATTTGAAGCTTGAATCATTAGAATCGAG
>JAUQWR010000532.1 GCA_030835065.1 Candidatus Kapaibacterium sp. | reverse complement strand
CAAATACCAAAGAGTAAGCCTGGTAGATATTTTAAGCATTTACACCTTTATGGATTTTCTGATAATTTGTAGCCGACACCTCTGATAGTGTGAATTAATTGAATATCGAACCCCTTATCAATCTTTTGTCTTAAAAATCTAATAAAAGAATCAATCACATTAGATTGAGGATCAAAATTCATATCCCATACATGCTCAGATATAACTTGCCTGTTGAGTACTTTGTTTTTATTCATCAAAAATAGTTCAAGTATGGCAAATTCTTTAGCACTTAGTGCAATTTTCTTATTGGCTCGAGTTACTTCACGTTTCACTGTATCAAGTTGTAGATCAGCAATTTCTAAAATTGAGTTTTTATCATCACTCTGCCTGCGCATCAAAGATCTTACTCTTGCAAGCAATTCACCAAGATGAAAAGGTTTAGTGAGATAATCATCTGCACCGGAATCCAAACCGCTAATTTTATCTTCGACTGAATCTAATGCGGTAAGCATCAAAATTGGAATCTTTACAGATTCTTTCCTAAGAGATTTACATACTTCCCTTCCGTCTTTGCCGGGAAGCATCAAATCTAAAATAATCAAATCATAATCATTAATTTCGGCGAGATATTCGCCTTCTTTTCCATCTGCAGCCCAATCGACCGAGTAATGGTTCTCTACCAGAGCTCTTTTCACTGCATCGGCAATTTTACTATCATCTTCTATAATTAATATTCTCATATTCAAAATTAAAGTTATTCATTAACGTTACAAAAATATCAATGATTTGATAAATAATATCATATAAAAACTATCATGATGACGATTATATTTAATAGTGAATTTTATGATTCGGACTATGCTGATAATCCCGCTGCAGATCCTGGCAGAATGGAAGTAATTATTCAGGAACTCCCGACAGATAAATTTCATTACAAAAGAGCTATGCCTGCCGAAATATCACAAATTGAATTAATTCATACAAAGGATTATATAAAGAGTGTAATTAGCGACGAAAAAGTTAGCACTATTGCTTTACTTTCAGCTGGGGCAGCAATCAAAGCAGCAGAAGAAGCTTGGAGCGGCAATTGCTCTATGTCTATCAATCGCCCTCCCGGACATCATGCCTACAAATCGAGTGCCTGGGGATATTGCTATTTTAGCAATATGGCTATTGCTATTACTCATTTGATAAATACTAGACAATTGAAATCTGCATTTATTCTAGATTTTGACGCACATACCGGCGATGGTACTATTGATTGTCTCAAAGACAATAAAGCAATTAAAATATTAAATCCAATGGGACATGATCGTGAAGAATATCTTAAAATTGTCGAAAATTATCTTAAAGAATTAAAGGATATCGATATTGTTGGAGTATGTGCAGGATTTGACTCCTACGAAAAAGATGTAGGAGGCAAGTTAAAGACTTTCGATTTTTATGCAATTGGCAGAATGCTTAGATTATATGCTGAAAAAAACTGCAAAGGCAAAAGATTTGCTGTTCTCGAAGGTGGATATTACCTGCCGGATTTAGGAAAAAATGTATTAGCATTTTGCGAAGGATTTGGAGATGAATGAAATAAAAATGGACATACACCCCGCTCAGGGAATAAAAAGTGAATATGACTGGCTCAATCTTGATGTAGATGATATCAGAATTGGCAAAGTCAGATGCAAAATTTCAGATAAAGTATTAATTATATATTCGATTAATATATTCGAAGAATATGAAGGCAAAGGATATGGAAAGTATTTTATAGAAGCAGCAAAAGAAAAATTTGAAATATTGATAGCCGATAGAGTGCGCCAAACAGCAATTGGATTTTGGGAGCACATGGGATTTGTAGCATGCGGAGATGGCAACTGGAAATATGAAAAATAAAAAAAAAGAGACTCTCAATAAAGATTGTCTCTTTTTTATCATAAAATTCTATTGAACTATTCTTCGCTGATAACCCAAACTTTGAGAGTAGCCAAAACTTCAGTATGAAGTTTAACTTTAATATCGAAAATACCCAAAGATTTGATAGGTTCTTCAATGATAATATTACGTTTATCGATATCAAACCCGCGAGCAGTAAGTTCAGCAGCAATCATCTGAGTGGAAACCGAACCATAAAGCTTGCCTTCTTCGCCAACTTTCATCGAGAGGCTGATTTGCAAATCAGCTAATTTAGCCGCGAGTTCTTCGGCAGAAGCTTTAGCCTTTTCCATACGTTTTTCGTATTGGCGGCGTTCTGCTTCGAGGCGTTTAATAGCGCCTGGAGTAGCGATGTATGCATATTCTCTTGGGAGAAGATAGTTGCGTGCATAGCCGTCTTTAACAGTGACAGTATCGCCCATCTTACCAAGCTTGTCTACATCCTGACGAAGTATAACTTTCATTTTTAAATTCCTGATCTATTATTATTAATTCTTTCAATAAATTAAGCTTCAGCTTCTACAGCAGGAGCTTCTTCAGTTTTTTCTTCATTAGCTTGATCTTTTTCTTGATTTTCTCTGTATCTAGCTTCTTTAGCATTGCGTGCTGCTTCTTTGGCTGCTTTTGCTTCTTCGCTACCGCTGATTGTTGTTCCGCTGCCTTGTTTGCCTTCTGCTAAGGCTCTTTGCTGACGCAATTCGCGAAGTCTTGACGGCAAGATTACTGTCAAATGACGTAGTACTGTATCTTCGAGTACTAAGAAACGTTCAAGTATCGGCACGACACTTGTTAATGAGTTGAATATTATGTGGACATAATATCCGTTGTACTTTTTGTTGATCGGATAAGCAAGACGACGGCGTCCCCATTTGTTGATTTCCATTATTTCGCCGCCATGGTTTTCGATGTAATTAGTAACCTTAGTGATTACTGCATCAATATCCGGATCTTCTAAAGCCGCATTGATTATGATTGTGCTTTCATATACACGGCGTAAGCTCATGTTTGCTCCTAATTTTAATTAGTTAATTTAGCCTTGCTTATTAGCATTTTTTAAAATGCAATTATTATAGAACTACAAAATTATTATTATTTTCCAAATATACAAAACATTTATTTCATTTATTTTAATAAGTGCTTTAATTCTCCGTTTTTTACTGTGTTTTTTTCTTCTATTTTCTTCTTTTGTCTTTTTTACTTAATTTTGTACTCTGTTTTTTATTCGGATTTTATATGAAAGAAACTGTTGAACATATCGCAAGATTGGCTAATCTTGAATTCGCTCCTGAGCAAATCGACGAGTTTGCTGAGCAATTTTCTAAAATTTTGGGCTATATTGATACTATTAATCAATTAGAGCTTGATGGT
>JAUQWR010000531.1 GCA_030835065.1 Candidatus Kapaibacterium sp. | reverse complement strand
ATTTCTTGTACTTCAGCAACAATCTTTTTCAACATTTCTCTCTGAACTAATAAACCTTCAGATTTGAAATCTCTCAAAAGACATTTAACTTCAGCTTTGCCCACAGAACCTTCGACAGTATGTGGATGAATATATGGTTCGTAACCTTCAGTAGTTTCAGGAGCCATATTTTTTGGCATTTTTTCAATAATATCTGAAATAACTCTAACAGAGTTAATCATAATATTTTTTGCAGTGCCGGGATGAATATCGCGTCCTGTAACTCTAATAACTGCAGCATCGGCACTGAAAGTTTCTTTGTTCAATTCACCTGGCATATCACCATCAATAGTATAGGCAAATTTTGCTCCGAATTTCTTTAAATCAAAGAATTTTGTACCTTGGCCTATTTCTTCGTCTGGAGTAAAACCAATTCTAATATCGCCATGAATAATATTTGGATTTTTGATTAATGTTTCTGCCATTGTCATAATTGCAGCTACACCACTTTTATCGTCCGAACCAAGCAAAGTAGTACCATCAGTAGTTACTATTTTGTGTCCATAACATTCTTTTAAACCAGGATTTTCTGATTCACGAATTACAATATTTGTATCGCCAGGAAGCACAATATCGCCACCTTGATAATTTTCGATAATTTGTGGCTTAACGTTTTCGCCACTAACATCGGGAGATGTATCGACATGTGCAACAAAAGCAATAACTGGAGTTTTGCCATATGCAGGATGATTTTCAGGAATGTTCGATGGAATAGTTGCCATTACATAGCAGTGTTCATCGATTTCAGCATCTTTTACGCCTATTTCCTTCAATTCTTTTACTAAAAGATTTGCCAAGTCAAATTGTTTCATAGTACTTGGAGTAGTATCAGAACTATCATCTGATCTTGTATCGATCTTAACATATCTGAGTAATTTGTCAATTACTGGTTCAACCATTTGAATATTCCTTAAAAATATTTAAAAACAATAATGCAAGATAATTAATAATAAAATTTGATAAAAGTAGTTTTTTCCAACATTCTGAAACAAGTTGAATTTATTCACGTCAAATAAACTAATATGCTGTTTTTTAAAGCCTATTTATTATTTTTGAAACTTATGTTTATTGCAATTATTAAATAACTATGAAATATATTATTTTTCTTTTTTGTTTACTTAATATTGGCTTTGCAATCGCTGCAGAACCAATTGTATTGAAGCATGCCAATGAATTTATTTTTGAAACTCTCGAAGACCAACAAGTTAGGTATTTAGTTGGTAATGTTGAATTTCTGCAGGGCAATAAAATATTAAAATGCGATAAAGCAACAGATTTCATGGATTTAAACAAAATTAAGCTAAGCGGCAACGTTACTATTATTCAGAATACACTTACTCTAAAAGCTCCTTTGATAGATTACGATGGCAATACCTATATTGCAAAAGCATTTGGTGGTGTTACTATCAAAGATAAAGAGACTTTC
>JAUQWR010000530.1 GCA_030835065.1 Candidatus Kapaibacterium sp. | reverse complement strand
TAAACATGCAATCGGATTTGCTTCAGTTGCAGTTCGCGAAGGCGATGCTAAAGAAGAAATCATCGTAGATCCAATGGATCTTAAGAATGATCCTTACTATGGTAATGCTACATTTATCAAACAATTACGTCCAAACTGGTTGGCAAACAAATATTTAGTAAAATATACAGACGAAACAATTAAAGATAACGAAGGCGTTGACTTGACAACAGCAGGTCAAATCCGCGTTAACATTCCTAAAACTGATGCAGAAACATTGCTCAAGATGAAGGAAGGTACAAACAATGCTTATACAACAGATACATTGTTTGCTTTAGTTGCAAGTGATGGTCACGGTGGATTCACAACTAAGACAATGGGCGTATTTATCAACTTTGCACCAGTTATTACAACAACATCATTAGCTGATGCAACAGAAGATATCGACTACAACCCAGCATTAGTAGATTCATCAAAACGTATTAACATATTTGATGCAAACATGGGCCAAGGCCACACATTCGAATTGATCTACCCAGGCGATGCTAGAAATGAAATTGCAAAAGATCCTTGCTTTGCTGAAGCTGGCAAATGGAATATTGCAAATCAAAAAACTACACCAACATGGTTGAAGATTAACAAGAATACAGGTCTTCTCTATGGAACTCCTGGAGTCGATGATGCACCAGCAACAGTAAACGTAACTGTTTTAGTAACTGATGCTAATGGTTTGACTGTAGTTAAAGCATTCCCAATGACTGTAAACCCAACAAACCACGAACCAGTATTGACATCAGCACCAAAAGTAAAATGCGTTGATCAAAATCAACCTTATGGCGATACAATCTATGTTTCTGACAGAGATTTGATCGGCAAGAATAAAAAAGAAGTTCTTACACTTGAAATCGTTGAGCCAGTAGGCAGCTCATTGAGATTGGACAAAACAACAATCAATGGTCCATTGACAAGCGAAAAAGTTGGTATCTATGTATCAACATCAACATTCGACTTGCCACGCGATAATGATGGTAAAGTTACAATTTCAATTAAAGTTACTGACCAAGCAGGTAAAGAATACATCTTGACATATAGACTTGAAATGAGCGAACCAACAGACTTTATCGTTCCATTGACAGTTACAAATAGCGATGGTGCATTCCAAACATTGTACTTCGGTACAGGCACAAACGCTACAACAGGTGATGCTACAGATAATCAAGAATTAGGTACAATAGACTTTAACTATTGCGAATATGAAATTCCAGCATTACCACCAGCAGACGTATTTGATGCACGTTGGACAGTACCAACAATCAACGGTTTGTATAGAAATATCTATCCAACAGCACAAAAAACAAATAATACATTCGTATACACAGGTAAATTCCAAGCAGGTGGCGAAGATGGTTCAGGTTCAAAATTGTATCCTGTAATCTTAAGCTGGAAACCAGCAAATGTACCTGCAGTAGGTGGTGGCAACAATCCAACAGGAGCAAAATGGTTTATCCGTGATGCTTACTCAAATGGTAACTTGTTCAGCTTCGAAATGACTGATCCAGACAACAACAAATTGCACATGCAAAATGTAATCGGTCGTAGAAAAACTGGCGATCCATCAACATACGAAATCGTGATTAACAACCCAGCAATCGATGCATTTATTATCTTGCACGATTGGACAGGCGATGTTAATAATACAGACGTAACAGAAACTAAGATACAAAACGTTACACCAAACCCAGTATCATCAAGAGCTAACATTAGCTTCAGTGTAATGGGCAACAACAATGTGACAATAGACGTAATTGACAATCTTGGTAACGTAGTAGCTAAGATTACTGATGCACAATTTGCTAGTGGCAACTACACTATCGATTGGAACATCCGTGGCTTAAATGGCATCGAATTACCAAGTGGAGCTTACACAGTTCGAATGATTGCAGGTTCAGCTATTTCGAACTTCCCGGTAGTTATTGTTAAATAATTTATTCTGAATTACATTCTCCCCCAATCAGGGGGAGAAGTAATCATAATCCGGAAAAATTATTAAATAAATAAAATGGAGAAAAAATGAAAAGATTCTTTAAGTATGCTGCTGGGATTGCGATATTGCTATTCACTGCAATTCCAAGTCAAAAAGTCTCAGCACAGGTATACGGCGAATTCAATGCTCCTAAGGTTCAAACCGGTCCTTATTTCGAGTTAGTTGATGATAAGGCTATTGAATCCAAAGACTTTGGCATGCCGCCGAACTATTTTACTGATCTTGATGATGGATATGCAATTATTCCTTTAGATCAGTTTGCATTCGAATTTAATGGTGAAGTATATAATCAAGTGTGGATTTCAATCAATGGTTTCGTTACTTTCGGCAAAAAAGAAGGTAATACTTTGTATCCACCACCAAACTTGCCATCAGCAACCAGAGAACCACGCGGTTTGTTCTGGGATGGTGCATCATACCCTGTAAATTGCGTTGCTCCTTTCTGGGGTGACCACCGCTACAGAGTTGAAGACGATAAATTCCAAGGCTATGCTCCTACTAGAATTTCTTATAAGAGCGAAGCTGATAAATTTACAGTTCAATGGAAAAATTTGAACATTAACTACAAAATTGGTTCACAAATTTATAAAGCAAGTGTTGCTGATTTCCAGGTAATACTTTATAAATCAACTGATCCAGTATCAAAACAAGGTAATATCGAATTCCGTTATGGACAAATTGGTAAAAGACCAAACCAAGAACAATATTTCGATATCGATGATGAAA
>JAUQWR010000529.1 GCA_030835065.1 Candidatus Kapaibacterium sp. | reverse complement strand
TAATAACCTTTTTTTCATTAATTTTGTACCTCCTATTAGGGAATTGCGGGGGAGCTTCGTTTAGGTGGAACTTTGTTGAAGCTCCCCTTACTATTACCCTAATAATGAAAATGAGTGGATTAGGATTTTTTTACCTTGAATTTTTCAACTAGTGCATTCAACTTTTCATCCCTTGCTTTTAATTTTGCTTCATAATTTTCTATATAGGCATCTAAAAACCGTTTCGTTGTAACATTGGTATTGCCTATTTTTCTGCAAGGAATTTCTTTTGTTCTAAATAATTCTTTAATTCTTGTCTTGCTGAGTACACCGTTATAGTAGTCAAAAGCTTTATCTACATCAAAAAAAGTATTATGTTCAAATAAATTTTTATTCATAAGATTTTATCCTTATATTTGAATAATTGTCAAGAGTAAGTCCCGTGCATATTTGCTGGGGCTTTTTTTTTAGTAAAAGTTTATTCCTACAATAGTAAAAAAAAACGTTTGCGTTGTAATAAGGTATGTATTAAATTGTAATACAAATTTGTATAGCAAATTTGTAAATATTTATCAGTTGTTTGGTTTTAAGTACTTTTTAAAGCCTTCAGCTCCATGTTCTTTGAAAACTTGAATGCCGACTTGTAAAATCTTTGTTATAGCGTGTGATATCCTGACATCTCTAAAATCATTTTGTATCTCCTTAATGTCCTGGAAAAACTGAATAGGAGTACAGTATGATAGAGCTTTGCTCTCTTGGTTAATATTGTTAATTTGTTTATTTGGCATAACGCCATCTCCCTTTATGGTTACAAATAATATTTATTATGCTAATGGTAGCGCACTTGTTTCGAAGTACTTGTTTGTGTTTTAGGTTTTCAAAGAACTTTATTTAAAATATAAGTTTTACGATTGTTGTAAAAATTACAATTGTAAGATACAATGATAATATCTTGTATGCAAATATTTTTTTACAATTGTATGTATAATTACAATATTGTAATTGTTGTTTCATATTATAGTAATAATTATGTCGAAAATTACAACATACTCCGAAAGGTTGAAATATTTTGTAACAAGTCAAAATCTTCAGCCTTCATTTGTAGCAAAGAAACTTGGTATATCACCACAAAATTTTTACAAGTATTATGGAGATGGTTTAAAATATGCTTTGGGAACAAAATATATACTATCGTTAATGGAATTAGGATTAAATCCAGATTGGTATATTTTTGGTGAAGAACAAATGCTTTTAACCTTAGAAGATTTCAAGAGATTAATCTTAACTCCAGAATTTAAATATATGGATACTGATATAATAACTCCACAAAAAAGATTAAAAAAGTTTGTTGATAAAAAACTTGGTAATATTATTGAATTAGCAAAAGCTTTAAATATAGACCAAGATAGAGTATATGATTTAAAAAATGCTGGTATTGTAATTTATAATGGTGCTTATTTATTAAATGAATTATCGACAATTGGATTAAATACTAATTGGTATTTAACAGGAAAAGGTATTATGACAAACAATGCCTATCTGATCGTTGAGCCTGATGTTGAATTTAATGGTGAAGTTGAGTATATCAAATATACAGGTATGACACAGATACCTTTAATTGACTCTGCATTTCCCTGTGGAGTGCCCGAAACAAATCCGGGCAATATTATTTATGTGTCAGTAAGAAAAGAATTTGTAGCTGGTATGAAGAACCCTTATATGTTGCGTTGCAAAGGCAGCTCAATGGCTCCTAAGATTGAAGAAGGTGATGAAGTGATAGCAGAAACTATTGAAGGAGATATCTCTAAAGTACATAATAACGATATTGTTGTAGCTTATATTAATAATGAACATACTATCAAAAGGTTTTTTAGAGAAAACGGTAATTATATGCTTATCCCAGATAATATTGCTAATCATAGACCATATTTACTTCAACACGGTGACGAACTTTCAATTATTGGAGTTGTTAAAAAAGTTTTAAAAAGTGTCTAATTGTCTTATTCTCAATTTCATAAAGAGGGTTTTATGAAAAATCTAATTGTTGTATTACTTATTTTAATTCTTGGGTTTAGTACTACTTATTCAAAAAGTTTTAGTATTGACTTTTTCCCTGAATTAAAGCAAAATTTAACTGTTGATAAGTTCGAAAAATTATTAAAAAAGAAAGCTCTAATATTTGAAAAAAAACAATTTGGGGGTAAGGGGAATTATTCCTATAAAATCCTTGATACGAATAAAGTAATATTTCAAGGCAACCTTATCAATAGTATTTTTATTGACTTTACTGATAATAAACTACAAAGTCTTTCTTTTGAATACAATAAAAATGAAGATTTTTTAAAATTTATAGACTATCTTGTTATCAATGCGGATAAAAAGAATTTAGTTAAATATAGTGCTTACTATTTTTGTTACAAAAATATTGGAATCACAGTTAACCATAAAGATAAATCATTTATTACATTCAATTTCATAGACTTAGATGTCTGGTGTCATTTTGCTGAATAATAAACAAACATTATCTTTGAAGGATAAAATTATTTTTTACTATATTACTTTCAAATTTTTAATATTTTTTAGGCAATAAAATGGAAGATCATAATAAAGGCATCATCTATCAAGATATAAATGGAAAACTTAATAAATTAAGAATAGATGAAAAAGGACTTCTCCCACTTTTTGAAGCAGTTTCAAATTCTATACATTCAATCCAAGATAGAAATGGACAAGGTGTTATTAAAATTGAAGTAGAAAAAGCGTTTGAAATTTTTAGTAATGATAATTCTGATAATACACCATATGTTAAAAATATAACAATAATTGATAACGGCATAGGTTTTAACGAAGAAAATTATCAATCTTTTTTACAAAGCGATTCTTTATATAAATTCAAACGTGGTGGCAAAGGTGTTGGTAGGTTTACTTGGCTTAAAGCGTTTCAACATGCCGAGATCGAAAGTGTATATATTGAAAATAGTATTTCCAAAAAAAGGACATTTAAATTTAGTGCTAACTTAGTGCCAATTACCAGTATGAATGTCGAAGAATCCATTGAAGCAATTGATAACTTAACAAAAATTCAATTAGTTAATTTAAAAGAACAATATAAAAAAAAGTTCCCCTATGATATTGAAAAACTTACTAATTTACTAATCATACACAATATACAACACCTAATTAGTAAAACTTTACCTGAACTTTTAATATATGAAAAAGGAAATGAAGAGAGCAAAATATCAATTAATGATTATTTTATTAATAATATAATTATTGATCATCATAAAGATAATTTTTCTTTAAAATTGAATGGAGAAGAAATATTATTCAATATTGATTATATAAAGCAAAAAAAACAAGGATCTAAAGTAAATCATAAAATATTTTATACAGCTCATGAAAGAGTTGTAACAAATATTGCCCTCTCTGAATTGATATCTGATTTTAAATGTCCTTTTAAAGAAAAAAATGGTGATGAATTCATGTTAAGCATTATTATATCTAGCGACTTTTTAAATGAGAAAGTTAACGAAGAAAGGGATGCTTTTAATATTCCAGAAAAAAGGAGGTTTAAAAATAATACTGCTTTGGATGATATTATATTTGAAGATATTAATGAACAAATAATTGATAAAGCAAAAAACTATCTGAAATACTTTTTAGAAGAAATTCGAAATGATAAATTATCAAGGATTAAAGAGCTAGTAACCACTAAGCTTGTAAATTATAGACCTTTACTTAATTATCCAGATTATCTAGCAGATATTAATATGACTCAGACTGAAAATGCTATCGAAATTGAACTTCATAAATTAAAAAACAGAATTAGTAATGAAGCCAAAACAAACCTGAATAATTTAATTAATAAGGATTACAGTAATATAAATAATCTAAAAGAGTATAAAAATGAAATATCTGAAGCGATATCAACATATGGAGCAATTGGGCAATCTGAATTAGTTAACTATATTATTCATAGAAAAGTTATTTTAAATATTTTAGACAAAGCCTTGGTTCAACAATCTGATGGGAAATTTGCATTAGAAGAACTTGTACACAATATCGTTTTCCCCATGAAAAAAACCTCTGATGATATTGAGTATGAGCAACAAAACTTGTGGCTTATCGATGAGAAATTATCCTTTCATAGGCGTTTAGCATCGGACATCTATTTAAATAGGAAGAGTAGGCCTGACATTCTAATTGATATGCCATCTATTTGGATTGATAATGAAAAGCGCCCATATCAAAATATAGTAATAATTGAATTCAAAAGGCCAAATAGAGATGATTATTCCTCAAATGAAAAAAGTAATCCTTATTCAGAAGTTCTCAAGTCAATTGATCAATTAAAATCAAACAGAGCTAAAGAAAATGGAAAAATAATCGAAATTGACACAAATTGTAGGTTTTTTTGTTACATAATAGCTGATACAACCCCAACTTTACAAAAACATGTAATTAACCATTATGATTTCAAGCCTATGACTGATAGGATTGGCTTTTATCATTATCACGAAGCATTAAAAGCATATTTTGAAATTATTCCCTATAGCAAGTTATTGCAAGACGCACAGGATAGGAATAGAGTTCTTTTTGCAAAACTCAAATTACCGGAAAATTTATAATTTTTTTATATTCTTAACATAATTTAGGTTTTATTTTTTATGGAAATTAATATCGATAATTATCTTTTAAGTAGTATAAACTTCTGTTCAATTAAAGCAATATATAGATGCTTAAACAAATAATTAATTGAGCCCGCAGAGAGCTTATCTCTGCTTTTTGTTTTTTTTACTAATTGAATGGCATTTGAATGGCAACTAAGGGCAACAAAACATCTTTCCCCGGTAGTATTTATAAACCGGCAGCGAATAACCGCCTCTATATCAAATTTAAAGGCAAGAGGATAGCTACAGGTTTAAAGGCGGATAAAGAAGGGTACAAAATTGCTCAACAATTGCTCCAGCGTCTTTATTTTGAATATTACGGAATGGACGATATCCGTAAAACCGTTTATATTCAGAACGCAATAAAAGAATTTATGGAATACATTAAAAAATCCAGAGCTTCTAAGACTTATTATAATTATCAAGCAACATTTTCACAAATAGTTCAAGACAAAAATTTTGTTTTAAATAAACCAAATATCATCGAAGCATTAAATCAATTCGATGTTAAAAAAAGATTATTACCTAGCTCGTATAATTTAAGATTGTCAAGTTTCAATACTTTTCTTTCATATTGTGAAAACAAGAACTATATTGAAAAAATTGACACATCCTATTTCAAACGCAAAAAAATGCAAAAGAAGCCGACTAGTTCATTTACACTTAAAGAATGCTACTTATTAATTCAGCACTATACAAGTACAAACACTAAAAACCACGAGCTGGCCCATTTAATTTATATAATGGTTGAAACTGGTGCAAGATTGGTTGACGCTTTAACATTAGAGTGGAAAGACGTTGATATCGAAAACAAATATGTTACCTGGAAAAACAAAATCACTAAATATCCTGAAAAAAGACCTATTTCGACACGTGCTGCGAATATGTTTAAATTTCTAAAAGCAAAGAATAAAAGTAAGCCATTTAATTTATCGTACAATCGTGTTCCTAGTTATTGGAAAAGTTTAAAACTTAGTATGAAGAATTTAGGCATCGATCCAACAAACAAATCTTTTCATAAATTCCGAGTTACTTTCCGGATGAGATTGAAAGCAAAAGGAATGCCTGAAGAGGATATAAAATATTTAATGCGTCATTCTGATGCATCACTGATTTACGAATCCTATACCGACTGGGCTGTAATTGAAAACCGAATGCGTGAATTTCTCGATAAATAGCATTATTTGGGTCACATATATTTCTATCTCTATATATATCAAGATATTTTAATATTATCATCATAAATATCTTAACTTCGATGTATATCTTTCGGATGGAGTATCGCTTATTAAAGCAAATGAAACATCTTATAGTCATCAACTGCTTTATTCAACAGATTATACGAACGCAGATGTACAAAAAAGGCATACAGATTTTGATTTGATTCCAACAGATGTGGATGGCGATGGATTTGTCGATCTGGCTATAAAATATAAGGAACAGTATTATAAATATTACATTATGGATGATATTCTTAAATATCTTAGTCCAATAGATCGAATACAAGGTATTGAGCCACCATTTTGGAATTTGACTGATGGAAGATCAACATTTTTAAATTATTTCAAATTTTATGATAAAGACAAAAATTTTATTAGTGATGATAAACGAACAAATCAGAATTTCGATTTGAATTTGATGAATTGTAAGGAAGAATTTGCTGCATATATACCATACGAACAAGACGGAAGCAAAGGATCAGAATTTTTGATATTTTCAAAATCTAAAGGAACTGAGGTTTTTGATGGATATATCACCCAATTATCGCAAAAATCATGGATTCCATTTAGAAAGACTAGTTATTTGTGGCTCGATTTTAATAATGATGGCTATGTTGATGTTGCATATTCAGAAGATAATAATATTTATATTAAATTTAATAATGGCGTAAAATTAGAAGATCCATTTGTTGTAATAAAAGACTTCGGATGGTTTAAAGAAAATCCTTTAGGATATGGCTATACTCTATATCCTATAACGAAGTTCCATACTTTTTCTTATCCTACCGGAGGATATTATCCTATTGCTGACGATAAAATGACTTTTGTGAGTGATTTTAATGGCGACGGACTAATTGATTTTCTGAATTATTGTGTAATCCTAAATATTTTTACAGGTAAATATTTTGGAGAGTATCAGCTTTATGTTAATACTGGTGGACAAGTATTTAAAAAACATGTATATGAATTTAATGGTATTGATAGAGATAACGACTTGTTTTTGACCGGTTATATGGATAAAGTTTCTAGGTTTTTATTCGAACCAGAAAAAAACTTTTATGATACATTTAAAGATAAAATAGTAATTAATTGCCAAGCCGTAGATGTTGGTACGAATGGTAGTCAGATTTTTAATTATAATAACAATGGCAGTTTGATTTCATTTAATGCTAATAAAAAAGGTTGCAAATTAGTTAGTGTTATTGATAGTTATAGAAAGAAAAATGTAATAACTTATGCATCTGCAGTTATACAGAAAATGCCAAACGAAGATTTTCAGCATTATACCTACCAAAAGAATACTCCACTTGAATATTCAAACTATTTGGAAATTCCAGATCCGGGCGATCTTGTTATTAAACTCGAAACATATAAAAATTTGAACGAAGAATTATTGGCTAAAAGTGATTATTCGTATGTTTCAGGAATTTATGACAGGTCTGGGAAGGGATTTCTTGGTTTTAAAGAACAAAAAGTCAATTCTTATGACCACAAAGGAAAAAATACAATCTGGAGCGTAAATAGAATAGATGAGACATTTGGGGTAATGACCCCATGCTCGCTCACTGTGTTTAGAAATAATCAAATAATCGAACAGACTAGTTATGAAGTTAATTTTAAAGACTTGCAAAATCGAAGATATACTGTTCAAAATGCAACAATAAGTTCTAAAAATTTTATTGATGATTTGAGAATAGTAGAACAAAAATACTTTGATGACTGGGGTAATTGCTATAATTCAGTAAGCAATATATATGATGAAAAGGATAATTTAAAGTATCTGAGAAATACTATAAATATCGACTATAACAATCCAATATCTACTGTGAATTGGTGCAACAAAACTTTACCTAAGGAAGCATTTGCGAAGATAGAAAATCAAAATGGAGAATTTAGAGAGTCTTTGACTTGGTATGAATACTATAATGATGGAAAAATATCTTCGATTAATTATAACAAAAATAGAGATACACAGCAGTTAATATTTTTTGAATATGACAAATGGGGAAATATAAATCGAAAATATAATAAGACAAAAGTAGCGGAAATTGTTTCGAATGAATTTAATGCTTCAAGATTTGAATATGATGATAAGGGAAGAAATATAAGTACAATAAAAGATGTAAATGACAATACAGTTAGTTTTCAATACGATGAAATATATAATGATTTGCAGAGAGTTACAAGTCCGAATGGTGAATTCATCAGCTTTAATTATAATAATATTGGTCTGCCATATAAAACTACTTCATCAAATGGAATGGAGCTTTTTAATGAAATAATTTGGACAGATAATTTGATTAGAGCAGGCCAAAAAACTTTACTCAAATTGAAAAGGACATCAACTTTTGGCGATGAATTGAATATTTATATGGATTATGCACTTAATAGTATTTCTGTAGACGATAAACGTTTTGATATAAATCCTGCGGAAATCAAAGAATATAGGGCAGATAATTATTATAACTGGGATGGCAGCTTGTTTAAAAAGACAAGCCAATATAAGTCTGATGCAGAGCCTAATGAATATTCAATATGTGAATACGATGATTTTATGAGACCGTTCAAGCATATATCGTATAAAGACGGGCTTGAAGTGTCGAGCACTCAAATGGATTTATCATCAATGTTTAGTGATCGTATTGTTAGAATTTTTGATTCCGAAAATAATCAAAAATTTTATAAATATGATTATTTAGGCAATCCTGTCTATCATATAGATAATTTCTCGAATAAAGTAAGTTTTGAAACAAATATTTTAGGTCAAATTTGTAAAATTAAGTCCCCATATTTAAATCAGCAAGAAGCATATCAAATTGATTATAAATATGATTGGTACGGCAATTTGTTGGAAATGAATTCGCCAGATGACGGAAAATATGAATATTTCTATAATGAGAAAAATATAAATTATAAAACTAAAAATCCAAATGGCACGATAGAAGCACAATACTACGATGATGGCAACCTCAGGAATATAATTATAAGTGATAAAAATGGGCAGAGCAAGACTGCAGAATTCAGATATCTGGAAGATTTTTGCGGGACAAAAAATTTATATTTAGATGATATAACTTATAATGGTATTAATTATAAAGATATATTGAGTGAAAATTATAAAAGTCCTGTAGCAAGGACAATAAGTATAGATAATAAGGAATTTACATTTAATTACGAATATGACAATAATATTCCTGAATTAAAATGGGGATTTCTTACTCGATATACTACCCCAAATGCTAGTATAAAATATGAATATAACGAAAAAGCCAGATTAGTTAGAGTTAATTCTGGTGCAAATGTATTGTGGGAAGCACTAAAAACTAATGATTATAATAGTATAATACAATTCTCGAGAAATAACAATAGTCTGATTGATAATGCTGTGTATGATTCCTACAAAATGCTTGTTAATTATAGTTCTGTTGCAAACGGAAATAATATTATAAATATGAATTTTGATATGAATCATTCAAATGCTGTACTCAACTATAAAACTGAACAAATAGGAAGTAAACAACTAAAAGAGACATATATATTTGATGATTTATACAGGCTGACTGATATTTCAACTTTCGAGAATAATATTCAAACTTCAGGACCAAATGTAATAGACTATTATAAAGATGGAAGTATAAAAAACAAATATGATGTAGGCGAATATTTATATCCAACAAATGTGTTGCCAGGTCCAGCGCATGTGCCTCAAACAGTTCAAGCAAATCAGATGTTGCCCGAATTTGTGTCACAAACTATTACATATACACCATTTAATAGTATTGAAACAATAGAAACTGGAATATATAAGACTAAATTTTATTATGGAATAGACAATCAGAGAATTAAGAGTGAATTATACGAAAATGACATACTCAAAAAGACAAAATATTATTTCCCTAATTATGAATTTACTGATTATCACAACGGCAAAACTAAAGAGATAACATATA
>JAUQWR010000528.1 GCA_030835065.1 Candidatus Kapaibacterium sp. | reverse complement strand
TAATTTCAGTAGCAGGCATTTTGGCTATTAATGGTTGTATAATTGTCTCGGCTCTGATTCTATCAAAATCTCTTATTGTACCGTCCGGATTCACTTCTCGTAAAATGAATGCCATTAATAACGATAAATATTCAGCACCTCCGGAACGTAATACTTGATCGAATTTGTCTGGGAGTGCTTCTTGCTGATGTATCTTAAATTCAGCTAATTCACGTGCTAATTCTGACTGTGTTACGCTTATTATACTGGCATCATATACAAGTGTTACATTATCAATTTTGAATGTTATTCTATCCATTTGAATTCCTTACTATATTAATAAATTGTTCTCCATACCATTCTGTAAGCGGGTCTTTAATCCATGCACTTACATCAATTATTAATCTTGGTCGATAATTAATTGACTCAATTCTATATTTAAGAGAGGTTATTTTACCAGGGCTTAACTGTATTACTGCACTACTGTCAGAATTGATAATATTCTCCGGCATGTTTGGCAATGGGGTTCCCGGATATCTACCCAAACCTATAAATATTTGTGGCTGAAATCCTTGTTTATAATCCTGAATCACATGCTCTAAATCTTCTAATAAGTTTTTATCTGAAATAACAACTTCGCCTAAAGTTATCTTATCCCACATATTATCTAATACATATATTGTTGCTTTGAAGTCATAGCCTAGAGTAATTTCTGGGCCGTGAAAACTTTTTCGTGTTTTTGGGTCAAGATTAAAACTGCTTTCCTGCTCCACTTGGTAAATATTCAAATGATTACCTCCAGATAATGGGGCTTCGGAATTACACCAAATCGAGAGCCCTGTAATAGGCATTCTCAATAATCTACCTGCTATTGCACTATAATTAATATCCGGCATTAAACCTCCATTGCTACAAATGAAATTGTCAATTCAGGTAAATACTCTGAATCATCAATGTATGAGAGTGGAAATTGAGTATCATTCAAATCTATCTCTTTAAAATTGCTCCATTCGCCATTGTTACAATAGGCTACATACTTGTAATTTGCTCCGTAAAACAATTCGAAAAACTCAATAATACTATCATCAATTTCATTTGCAGATATTATTACCGTATTCTCTCGAATTTTACCAAGAATATGAGTAAATCTGCGCCTATTGAGTTGAACCCCCTTATCTGCATCTAATGATAAAAGTGGTTTGGGACATTTCACTGATTCGAATTTCTTCATGTTTGAAGTAGGTGGCGGAGTCAATTTTAACCAGCGACCTACACCAATTGTTGGCTGCACAACATTAATATCATCCGGAGTAGTAGTTGAAGTACGGTTGAATATATATAAGCCCCCTGAGACTACATTAATTAAAGTCTTATTTGGGTAATTTGTTACACTACTTGTATCGACTAATTTTAGCCCGTTAATATCAGCAACATTGACTACATCAATAAATTTAGTTTCTTTTTCATTTACTGTATCTACAAGCAATGTATCACTATATCGGAATGCTACTCTCATACAAATACATACTCATCAATATTGATTAAAAATTTTGTTTGTGTTAATGGGTATCCGATTACTATATATAAATCCTCTTCAGCGGTTTTATCCAGTAATGGATTTTGAGTTAGATTTGTTCCGGAACTCTTTGTTCTACACCATATCGGCTTATTCATATCCCAATTAAACCAATCTAATGTAACCGTTCCGGATATCTGAATTCTTATTGAATCTCCACCGATACCATTGTCTAATGCAATTGCTCTGGTCTTACCTTTGTAAATGCTTTTTGATTCTGATTTGCGGATTTTACCGTCTGACATAATCATAACAGCATCGCCTTTTAAGATAGTCTCACCAGTTGCAACTGTACCACGTTCAACGATAATATTGTCATCAATTATTGCAGTTGGAGTTACAACATTTGTTACGTATCCGGGCAATTGTCCTTCATCACCATCCCAAAAACCAAATGCAAACCTTTCTAAAGAATGGAGTTTTAGTTTTGTTTCTGGCTTCTGCAGATTGATTTCTTTGCCGACTACTACGTAATCTCTAAACACAGTGGCATTACTAAAAGTATTGTCACCCATATATCTCTTGACTACCTCAGATAGGCGGATTTTGGAGCCTAATTTAATATTCTGCCAAGAAGCATTTGAGCCGTCAGTATTTTTAGAAAATCCATTCCAATACGGGACCGTAATTGAATATTCTGTTTCGTAATAATTCTCATCACGTCCTTGAATATAATTTACATAGTCCGATAAGGTTTCAAAATCCAAGTCTTTATTGTTGATCTTAGAGAAAATTTTTGTTGCTGGCTTCCATACATCAGTATTAGCTCCCAATCTTGCAATTTGACTTGTCTCAGTTGGTTTTGTCCGAATAAAAATATTGGTTGCCAGATGTTCTATTGAACTACTATTACCGTCACCAGGCGTATTAGCAATTGTCATCAGCCTGTCGGTATTCCAATTCGTAATGTTAGTTGTTACATTTAATGGAATAACATAATATAAGTGTCCGCCATAAGTATTAACGGCACATAACACGGCTTTTGGTGCTCCAGTCGATAAAACTAACCTCTCAGATTCTAGGCTATTGCGTTCCTTATCCTGCTTTCTTATACGTTCAGATCGTTTTAATAATTCTGATTCGATAGCCTTATCAGTATTAGGCTCATTTGCTACTTCATCATAACCGTCCAATGAATATAATGAAGATTGAGCGTAGTATTGATTAGCTTCTTTAGTCTGAATTGCATTTGAATCTATCGAAGCATCAGTAGCATTAACAAAATATGTATAATCCTCCTCTACAAGGCTTTTTCTTGATTTGAACTCAATATCGAAACTGTAATTTGCATTATAATGGAAGAACAGATAACAGCCGAAACTTCTTGCAATAGCAAACAAAAGCTCTGATAAATTATCGAAACTTTTAAATGATAATTCCTTCTCTTTAGATATCTGCAATTTTTTATCATCTGTTGAAGCATCATTCCCATACGCTGGATCAACCATCTTTCTGTGAATATACGGTGGACTCCAAGTTTCATCACCATCATCTGGAGACAATCTAATTTCTATCCTCTTATTCTGCTCTGCTACAATTGCTTGCAATTCAGCAGAATTTTCTGATTTCAATTGATAAGAAACCGGGCAAGTATGGATTCCCAGACTAACATCGAGTAGATTAAATTGAACTGTTACCTGCGATAACTGAGCAATAACTTTTTTAGCGTGTCTTAGAAATTCTGACAATATCTTATAAAGATTTCCAAGTGGTGTCTGATATATCATGTTACCTGATACAGTATCTCTGGAATATGCTAATCTATATCCAAAAAACTGTTTGATTGTAAACTCTTCATTATTAATTTCATCCTCTATCCAATCATATAAATTCTTAATTGAATTCCCATCAGAATCGAATAATTTATCAGTCAATTTGACTTGATCGATAATGGAGATATCGAAAGATAAAACCGAGAATTTATAATCACGCTTGGGGTTAATATTAATACCCCAATTTTCATTTTCCCACACAATATCTGAACCTGAAATCTTACTGTCAATCTTTCCGGAAAACACCAGATTATCTAAGCTGACAGAATCAAAAAAGACTGCTACAAAACGGTTTATTGACTTGTTTGCAGCATCTAAACAGAAATACATAGCTTGTTCATCTATCTCATTTTTGCAAGCCGTATGACGGCAAGAAAACGTCATTTCGTTGACTGCAAATTTCCCGTCGTCAGTATTCAAATCTTCTTTGATACTGTCACTCATGAAAATATCTGTTTTCAATGGTGATACTTGGGGAGCTACTAAAAAGAGCTCCCCGTAAATATCGCTTACACGGAAAATTACTGTGGCATTTCCGTGCATATACTCTTGATATGTTATTAGTTGTTCAAATAACATCGATTATGCAGCCTCTGCTACTAAGACAATTTCACCTTTTTTCAAAGAATCAACTGCAGTTTCGTCAGTTGCAGGTAAACTTTTTGGTGTAATTGTAGCATCATAACTAGCACCACCACGCTTTAATGCTATTGAATTTGCACCAATAGTTGTGTTTAAAGCTGCTACAAGCATTGTAAATCCGCTGGCTTTTTGAGCAGCAAAAGTTATTGTAAGAGGAACTGATGTAACCTCAATATCACTTGTGATTTTACCAATCATAAAAGCATAACCATCAGGTTTACGTGTTGAGCCCGTTCCGGTACGATTGTAAGAAAACCCAGTACCAACAATTAAAAGATATTTTGCATCTTTATTTAAATTTAAATTTGCACAAAACGCTGTCCAGCTGGTTGAAGCAACATCCGCTTCGTTTGTGGTTATTGTAATTTCACCCAAACCTGAAGCATCAGCACCGCCGCTGTCTGAAGCAACTTGCAATTCTGTTGCACCGTCAAGAATCAATGATTCTTTTGGAAATCTTACTATAGCTCCATCTGCTCTAGTAAAGTCAGTATTTTCTCCTCCAGCTGCTGAACCTGCGATCAACATCTTAATAACAACATCCGATAAGTTATCAAACTTATAAGCTAATGTTAATGTGTCAGCAGATTCATCTATCTTATAAAGCCAAGCTAGAGGACATTTGGAGAGAATAATTTTTTTATCTGTTGTAGTAGACATAAATGCCCCTTTATTTTAGTTAAACCAATCAAAACCGTTATTTACATTATACATCGGATACCCGTCGATTAATACATTTGAATCAACAGGCACGTTCGCCGTGCTTGGAGTATACACCCAGACTTGACGGTTTGGGCGTTGACTCGCAATCGAATAAATTGCAGATTGAATATAAGTCCCACTGATTATGAATCTTCCGGAAGATGTACCAAGGCACAAAATTGCACCGTTATTTCCACCCATTCCTTTAATCCAAGAGTCTTTAATTGTTAACCATGCTTCATCAGCTAATGTAATAGCGTGTGAAGTAGGGTTAACAATAATGTTATGCTGAAGAAGCACTTTTGCTACTGAATTAGCAGCCAAAAATCTATAATTACAGTTGTTCAACTCCAATTTCATGGAGCCACCAACATTAAATGTGTCCCCTTTTTCTGAATTAATATTCAATTCACCTGTGCCTGCAATAGTTACAGATCCCAATTCTTTTATATCTAACATTACATTAGTTAGAGCACATGAGCCATCAACACTTAATTCAGTTGCTTTATCTAAAATTGTTAATTTTAAGCTATCTATGTTATTAAACAGTTGTATAATATCTGTAAGTAATGCAGTCAGATTACAGTATCTCGATTCTTGAATATTTATAGCAACGACATCCCTAAAAATGCCATGAAAATACTGCACGTCATTCTCGATTTTTAGATAATTAACGTTACAATCAATGTAACAAGTTGGATATTCTGAAAGCGTATAATTATTTGCTTTATCACCAACAAAAAAGTTGTTAATTCGGGCACTTCTTAACGCAATTATTGAGATATTTTCTTTCATTAATATATCAAAAGTACCTTCTTCAATAATAATCAGCCCCTTTTGAGATGAATTTACTACACCCTCCAAATAAGCTACTGCTGAGACATAATCTGCAAACTGAGGATAGGTATTATCTGTATATACAGGAGATACTCTCACTACAAACACAGGAGATACTACACTTCCTCCCGGTGTTATTGGAGGATATAGTGTTTTAGTGTTAGTTGCAGTATCAAATTTCACATCAAACATTTTGCTCACCTAACCTAATCAATAACAATTCCTGCAATTGCTCTACAGTTGCCTCACCAGAAGCAACCAAACTTTCTAATTCACTTTTTCTTAGTGTTTTTTTAGCTAACTCCTGTTGTTCATAGTATGCGATTACATTCGGATCATTAATCGGCAACCAGATTTGATTCATCCCTAATTCGACATCAGCGTGCTTGCTGAGGTCTGAGGCTACTATCGAATCATCAACAGTCAGACTAACAGTATCAAATCTTACGTACATTATCGCAATAACTGAATTTACCATGACACTGTCTCCATGTAAAATGAACCATCGGAGCGGAAAAAAAGACCGTATGCTGACTCAAGTATTTGTCGGTTATACAATATTACAAACTGATTACTCCCGACCTGTATACCTGATCCACCAGGTATATTAAAAGAGCTTTTTAAATACTTTATTCCACTAAAAAGAGATGAACCCGGCTTCTTTACTACTGCCCAACAGTATGGCAGAAT